>JAIDUH010000184.1 GCA_029060285.1 Muribaculaceae bacterium
CGGAGAGACCGCCTTCACCCTTTATATATCTACTTAGCTCTCCTAGAGCTACATTATGCTATTCCGCGGCTGCCTTGTTGGAATTGTAGTACTGAGACATCTGGTCGGAGAGACCGCCTTCACCCTTTACTTCAGCCCAAAGCTCGTCAACAGACTTCTGAACTTCTTCAGCTGCGTCCTTGTTGGCATTGTAGTACTGAGACATCTGGTCGGAGAGACCGCCTTCGCCCTTTACTTCAGCCCAAAGCTCGTCAAGAGATTTCTGTACTTCTTCTGTATCCCCTTTGCTTGCCTGATAATATTGCGACATTTGAGTGGTAAGGCCATTTTCGCCGTATACAGCTTCCCAAAGTTCCTGACAGTTCTTGGTAACTTCTTCGATATCAGCCTTGTCAGAGTTCAACACCTGAGAAAGCATGTCTTTTGTCTCCTGAAGCTTCAAGTAGATCTGTTCTACCTCGTTGTTGAGTTCAGCGCCTTGGTCTTCGCTCTGATGAAGCACCTGGGTGATGAATTCCTGAGTCTGCTCAAGTTGCATCCAAAGTTCCTGGATGTATGATGAGTTTTCTGCGATAGTGTTGACTACATTGCCGGCAATCGAGATCTCTTCACCGTTGAAAGTGATGTTCTTGATGTCGTTGTGGCCAAGGGTGATAGTTGTGCCGTTCTGGAGTGTGATCACCATGTTGTATTCCGTTGTATCTTCAGCGGATATTTTGCATGGAAGTATAGTTGCAAGTGCTATAGCAGCTGTTGCTAATATTGTCTTTTTCATTTTTTGTCTGAATGTTGGTTGTTACTTTTTAATTTTGAATGAATCTTTTGGAGTGCGGATTATGTAGTATCCGGGGGTGAGATCGTTCATGTCTAAGATGACAGATTTGGAATCGTCTACCTTGAACGAAGCCACTTTTTGTCCGTCAATGGTATACACGTCAACTGGTGTACCCGGAAGAAGTCCGCTAAGTTTGGATCCTTCGACATTAATTTCGCCGACGCCTGTAGTCGTTTCTGAAGGAATGAAGTCAAAATTGCTGACTTCATCGGCTGCCACAGAGATTTCCTCACCTCCACCTTTCACCTCAAGGACATTGTCTTGATAGGTGATGACTGGATTTTCGGAAATTGGAAACTCAGCAACAGTGCCTGACTTCGTAGTGATTATCAGACGGGCTTGTTCAGCCAGGACCGCCGAGACTCCAAGAAGCAGCATTGCGACAACTGCGAAAGCACGAATTAGTACATTTTTCTTCATGTGCATTTTTTGTTTTACAGCGGTTAATTATGTTGTTGTTTTGAAATCGGGTGCAAAATTAGTAAATATTTTTCATATAGGAAAAGAATTTTGCTTTAAAATTACAAATATTATGACATTTTAGGTATTATTGTAAAAAACGTGACTTGGCTACAGCCAAATCACGTATATCGTAATCGTTAATCGTTAACAGTTATTTTATTAAACGGTGGGGGAGTACCCGGATCAGTATCTTCTCCGGAATCGGGCTTCTTTAACTCGATACCTTTGCGGTTTTCTTCCTCCTTCTTATTGATCTCTATGATCTCGTCGGTGCGGCTCTTCCATTTCCGAGGACCGAGGATAGCCTTGACATCTTCATTGTAGATCACTTCTTTCTTTACAAGGAGGTCTCTAATCTGATTATGTTGGGCGGCATATTCCCGCAATATGGATTTAGCTCTTTCGTATTGTTCGTTGATCAGGCGTATCACTTCATCGTCGATCATTTTTGCCGTTTCTTCAGAATATGGTTTGGTAAACCCATAGTCCTGACCCGTTGAGTCATTATAATTGATGTTAGGCAATTTTTCGCTCATGCCATACATCATGACCATTGCTCTTGCCAATTTGGTGGTCTTCTCAAGGTCGTCGGAAGCTCCGGTTCCTATTTTCCCCAGGAATACTTCTTCTGCGGCGCGTCCGCCAAGCATTCCGCACATTGTGTCGAGAAGTGCCTGTGTCGGGATTATCTGTCGAGCTTCGGGAGCGTACCAAGCTGCGCCCAATGCGCGTCCACGAGGCACTATGGTCACCTTGACAAGAGGATTTCCGAACTCTGTCATCCAACTGATCGTGGCATGTCCGGCTTCATGGGTGGCTATAGCAAATTTTTCATCGTCAGTGATCACACGGCTTCTCTTTTCAAGACCACCGACAATCCTGTCGATGGCTGCCATAAAGTCATCCCAATCCACTGCCTGCTTATTGTGGCGGGCTGCAATCAGGGCTGCCTCGTTGCAGACATTTGCAATGTCTGCTCCCGAGAATCCTTGAGTCTGGCGGGCAAGCTGCTCGACGTCAAGATGGGAATTGGTCTTGATGCGGCGCAGATGCACATTGAAGATTTCAACCCGGTCGGAGAGCTCAGGAAGATCCACGTAGATTTGACGGTCGAAACGTCCGGGACGGAGCAACGCCTTGTCAAGCATGTCTGCACGGTTGGTGGCGGCAAGTACGATGACACCGTTGTTGGACCCGAATCCGTCCATCTCGGTAAGCATCTGGTTGAGCGTGTTTTCACGCTCATCATTGCTGCCCATATTTGGATTCTTGCCACGGGCGCGACCCACTGCATCGATCTCATCGATAAAGACAATACACGGAGCTTTATCCTTGGCTTGCTTGAAGAGGTCGCGCACCCGGGCAGCGCCGACGCCTACAAACATTTCAACGAAATCTGAACCCGAAAGCGACAGGAACGGCACACCGGCTTCGCCGGCAACAGCCTTGGCAAGCAAAGTCTTGCCGGTTCCCGGAGGTCCGACAAGCAGTGCCCCGCGTGGGATTTTTGCGCCCAGTTCAGTGTAACGCTGTGGATTCTTGAGAAACTCTACGATTTCCTCAATCTCCACCTTTGCTTCAGCAAGTCCCGCTACATCCTTGAACGTCACGTCAGTGCCATTGTCCTTATCAAAAATTCTGGCTTTTGATTTTCCGACATTGAAGATGCCGCCGCCACCTCCGGAGCCTCCGGTCATGCGGCGCTGCATATAGAAAATGAAGAATGCAATAAGTATGAAAGGACCGAAATACCAGAAGAATTTCATCAGGTCGCTTCCTTTTTCATACTTCACTGTCAACTCAGGTTTCCCTTCCGCGGCAAGCTGCTCATTCCACGCATCTATTTTATCCTGTATCTTATTGGTGCTCGGTATGTTGGTCTTTAATCTTTTTTCTGAGTCCGGACCTTGGAGGTCATCATTCATCTTTTGCTTTTTTGCACCCTCTTTGGTGAGCACGCCAATGGCGATGCCGGATTCCGGCACAACTTCAATTTTCGATATTTCGCCGGCTTTGGCTGCATCTTCAAATTCTGTCCAGTCTACACTTTTCGTCTGGCTACTGTCTTGAAAATAGTATAGCCCGAAGAGGCATGCCACTATCAGAATGTACATCCAATACATCCCGAACATCGGACGCTTATTTGAATTGCCGTTTTTATTTGGAAGTATTCCCATTTCTTTTGAGTTGTCAGTTTTAAGTTTTATTTATTCAAGGTTTGGAATTTCAGTAGTCTCGGCATCGCTCCATAACTCTTCGAGACGATAGAATTCGCGAGTCTCAGGGAGAAACACATGCACCATTGTGTCTCCGTAGTCGATGACGATCCATTGGCTATTGCGGTAACCGTCATAATTAATCGGTTTCTCGCCAGTTAGCTTTTGCACTTCCTCCCTTACATTGTCGGCTATTGAGCTGACCTGGGTAGTAGATTTTCCTGTGCAAATGATGAAATTTCCGGTAGGAGCACCGTCTACACGAGAAAGGTCAAGAACTGAAATGTCAAATCCTTTCTTGTCCTGTATGGCTGAGATAATTTCTTTTATCATTCTGATTATTATATACTTATTATAAAAATTAGGGGGTATTGCCGCAACCCGCAAGCAATACTCTCCCTATTTATAACAATTATCAAGCCAAAAGTTCTATCACGCCTCGAAGATGTTGTCGTAGCGTTGCCCAACGATCTTCCAGTCTACAATGTGCCATTGCTGGTCGATATAGTCAGGACGCCTGTTCTCGTAGTCGAGATAGTAGGCGTGCTCCCAGACATCGATGCAGAGCAGGGGAGTAAGACCATCTTTGAGTGGAGACTCGGCATTGCGTCCTTGGGTGATGATCAGTTTGCCATCGGCATCAGCTGACAGCCATACCCATCCGCTGCCAAAGAGAGTCTTGCCGGCCTCTTTCATCGTCTCTTTAAGATTGTCGACGCTTTCAAAAGTCTCCTCTATCTTCTTGCGGAACGCCCCTTCCGGCTCGTGGCTTCCTTCAGGATCGAACGTGAAGAAATAGAAGATATGGTTCCAGGCTTGAGAGGCATTATTGAAAAGAATGCCGTCACTCTTCACCACAATCTCATCAAGTGGCATGTCCTCATATTCTGTGCCTTTTATGAGCATGTTGGTGGTGTCAAAATAAGCTTTTGTGTGTTTCCCGAAATGAATGCTGACAGTCCTTTCTGAAATATAAGGCGCCAAAGCATCTGGGGAATAGGGAAGTTTGGGTTGTGTCACCATAGTGTTTAAGAGTTTATAAAGGTTAAAAGGTAAATTGGGAATTATTGATTCTGATTAATCATGATTTATCGGGATTTATCAAGATTTATCAAGATTAATCATGATAGTTGATCGTTGATCGTTAATCGTTGATCTTCGACAGCTCTTTCTCCTCATATTTCTTGAGCAAGGAGATTGCTTTCTCAGTCTCGTCGGCTATGTCTGAAGCATTAGCAAGAGCTTCGGACATCGCCACTCCATTGCAGCCGGCATCCATTAGGGAGGCGATATCATCGTAGCAGACACCTCCGGCGGCGACCCGTGGAAGTTCCATTTCTTTTTCTTCCATATACTTGCACAGGCTCTTTATTGTGTCAAGTCCCAGGGTCTTGTAAGGAGTCATCACCACATAGTCTACGTCAAGTCCCTGCAGGGCTGCTATCTGGTCGGCAGTCTGCACCTCAACACCGACCACAGCGGCGGCACCAAGGGCCATCCTTGCGTGAGAAGGGAACTCACTTCCCTGGCTCAACACTACGCCACCTACATTGATTTCCTTGGCAAGTTGCACTCGATCCTTAAGGATCAAGAAAGCCTGTTTCTCCAGACATGCAGGCATTACTTTCTCCACCAATGCCTTCACATCGTCGTCGCTCAGCCCGTCAGTATCAATCGTAATCCAATTGCATCCTGCAGCAAGCACATCCTTTATCTGGTCTTCAACGCTCCTATTGGCTGAATTATCTGTAATATATTGCAACATAAGTATTAAATTTTAAGATAAAATGATCCTTGATCTTTAATCGCTGATCGTTAATCGTTGATCGTTAATCGTTGTTCACTCGACATTCCCTTGTCTTCCTCAGGGAGCGAGGATTCGATTGCTTCCCTGCATTGAGCCATCAGCACTTTAGTGTTGAATCCTCTCTCTCCGGGCAAAATGGGCTTATGAATTGTCAGGGTGATAGTAGTCGGGCAAATATTGTAAGTAAATCGAGGCATAGCCTTGAAACTTCCGTCGATTGTGATCGGCACAACAGGAAGCTTGAACTCGGCTGCAAGCATGAAAGCTCCACGCTTGAAGGGTATCATCTTTCCGTCCCAGGAGCGGCTTCCCTCCGGAAATATCACCAGCGAACGCCCGCTCTGAAGTTTCTTTTCAGTCTCTTCTATTGTATGGCGGATATTGGCAATGCTTTGGTCGTCGACAAACACATGCCCGGCTTTCTTGCACGCCCATCCAACCATGAAAATCGATTCCAGTTCCTGCTTCATCATCCAGATGAAGTTGTGGTTCAGATATCCGTAGACCGACCATATGTCGAAAGCCCCCTGATGATTAGCAGTGAAGACGTAAGAGCTTTTTTTGTCAATGTTCTCACGTCCCACCACCTTTACTCTTACAAGTGCGATCGCGCAGCAGAACCTGCTCCAGTAGTGTGCGGGCCAGTATCCCCAAAATTCCGATTTCCCAATCGCACATCCGATCAGTGTGATGATTGCCGTGATAAATGTAGCAACGACAAAGATTGGGGCGGCTATCACCCATTGGTAGATTCTATAAAGCACTTTCATATGTCTGTCACTCTTCTTCTTGAGTAGGAGCTATCAATTTATATCCCTTGCCGTGGATATTGATGATCTCGATGCTCGGGTCGCCCTTAAGGAGCTTGCGGAGCTTCGTGATATACACGTCCATCGACCGGGCATTGAAATAATTGTCGTCAACCCAGATTGTCTTCAGTGCATAGTTGCGCTCCAGAATGTCGTTGATGTGTGAGCAGAGCAGGGCAAGAAGTTCTGATTCTTTCGTGGTCAACTTCTGTGTCGAGTCGCCAGAGACGAGCACTTGCTTTTGGGTGTCAAACGTAAACTTACCGATGCGGAAGAGTGTGACTTCGCGATCTTTCTTCCCCTTTACACGGCGCAGTATAGCATCAATGCGCACTACGAGTTCCTCCATTGAGAAAGGTTTGGTGATGTAGTCGTCAGCACCAAGCTTGAATCCTTCAAGCACGTCGTCTTTCAGAGTCTTGGCAGTCAGGAATATGATTGGCACCTCTCCGTTTACGTTGCGTATTTCCTGAGCGAGTGTGAAACCGTCTTTTTTAGGCATCATCACATCAAGCACGCAAAGGTCGTACTTCCCTTTCAGGAAGGCTTTATAGCCTTTCTCTCCATCAGGGAACAGATCTGCGTTAAAACCCTTGGCCTGCAGAAACTCTCTTAGGAGCATTCCCAAGTTCTCATCATCTTCACAGAGCAGTATTTTAATTTTTTCTTCCATGGCTTATGATTTATGAGTATTAAATTAAAATTTTATTTCAGTTATTTCTAATAAAATTAGTCTGATAAGTCCAATTGGTCTAAACAGACCAAGAAGTCTCATGCGACTATATAATATTAACATATTAATTGCAATTATTCCTTTCGATATGTCAATTTTTTTTAATCTTTAGTCTCCTGCAAGAGGAAGTTCAATTGTGAATTCCGAGCCTTTCCCGAGTTCAGATTCTACGGAGATAGTGCCGTTGAAGAGTGTCACCATCCTGTGCACGTAAGCTAATCCGAGTCCAAAACCCTTGACATCATGGCGGTTGCCTGTATGCACCCGATAGAATTTCTCAAATATTTTCTTGAGGTCTTCTTTTTTCATTCCGATGCCATTGTCGCGAATCCTGATCCTGAGACGTTTGTCGTCTACATCCGTGGTGCTTACGGTCAGTTCCGGATCTACATCCTCATTGCGGTATTTCACAGCATTGTCAAGGAGATTGAAGATCACGTTGGTAAACTGCATCTCATCTACGTAGACCATCGCTTCGTCGGCATCATTAATGAAACTCAGGCTTCCGCCAAACCTCTCCACTTTCAACTTGAAAGTAGACACCACGCTTGCGATGATCCGGTTGGCGTCCACCCTCGTGAAATTGAGTGCGCTGTTGCTGTTTTCAAACACCGACATCTGCAGCACTTTCTCCACTTGGAAGCGCAGTCGTCTTGACTCGGTGTTTATCACCTCAGAGATATGGTGGAGCGTTTCCGGCGATTTTCTCACGGAATCGTCGTTCAGCATCTGGGCTGCAAGAGAGATAGTGGATATGGGGGTCTTCAGCTCGTGGGTCATGTTGTTGATGAAGTCAGTCTTCATTTCTCCGATTTTCTTCTGCCGGAATGCCAGTATCATGGTGAAGATAAATATGGCGAGCAGCAGAATGGTCAGGGCAAGCGTCGGTATCACGAACCTGACTGAAGAATATATGTAGTTGGCTTTTGTAGGAAACTCCACTTTCAGCTCATATCGCGTATTGGAGTTGGGAAAGAGACGCGCAGTATATATCTGTTTTTCCGATTTGTCAGGATCATAATCAGGAGTGGAATATATAATGGTGTTGTTGTCAGTCACAGCAAAACTGAATGGCACTTCGAGGCCGTTGTTGGCGAGCTCCACGGTAAGGACTTTTCTGATGGTATCGGCATCGGCACGTTCCAAGACCGGCCGACGGGCTCCGTCATAGAGAATCGAAAGAATCACTTCGTTGAGCAGTCCTCGTTGGTAAACGTATTGTTCCCAAATGGCTTCCTGCAGTTGCTGATACCGTTTTTCTATCTTGTCTGTAGGATGACGGAAGGATATGACCGGATTTTTTCCGGGTTGGGGGATAGGGAATAACTCCTCTGAAGTAAGATATTCCGCTGATTCATTTCCCTCATCATCATAAGAATTCAGCATTTTTATGTCTTGCTCCAGGAAATGCATGGTTTCTCTTCGTTCGAGCAGTCCGGCAGTGCCGTATAGAGAACGCATGACTCCTTCCGAAAACTGCGACTCCCGCATCTTCACCATATTTTCCAGATAAGTGATCTGAAAATACAGCAATGCGCAGAATGTGATGCCCATCACCACCGTAAGAAGCCATATTATCGATTTTTTCATATTTAACTATTGCAATCAAATTTTTTCTATTTTTTAACACAGACTCCCCTCTCTTGGTTCATTCCTAATCCAAAATTGAAGTTGTTTCGACTTATTTTTTTATTAAGATTTCGTCAGCTTTGCGAGCAGATTTCGCTTCATGAAGAAGGAG
>JAIDUH010000185.1 GCA_029060285.1 Muribaculaceae bacterium
TTAGTTAATTTATTTCATATTACCAAGAAAACGTCATAAGGGACTCGTATTTATCCTCTTTTTCAAGAATACTTATTTCAACTTCCACCTCATTATCCAAACTTTTGGATAACCTTGCCGAGAACGAGATCCGCCCCATAACGCTCGGACGGAAGTACTACCTCTTCTGTGGCAACCATGACATAAACCCGCGGCTCTACCTCAACTCCGTCATAGCCACGATGCCATACTTTGAGAAAGCCTCCGAAGAGGAACTCCTTGTCTTACTCCCTCACAGATGGAAGGAGTTCCATCCGGAAGCCATCATGACAACCCCGGTGCGACAGCTCACAAAGTGATACATCCAATTAATTACAACGTCGGCTACAACCTCTCAAAGTTGTAGCCGACGTTATGATTAGTTGTACCTGCAAGGTGTACTTCAGTTGATGCTTACTAATCAAGCATATAGGCAAAATATTTGTAAGCAAGGTCAGACAGAGTGATTTCTCCGTTCTCCAAACGTGCATGGTCGATTTCTCCGATTCGGTCCCGTAGTGAGGTAGACCCATAGTTTGCTGTGATGTAGTGGTAAGATCCCTCTGTCTCGATTGTGATGTCTTTGAATGGAGATTCATTTTCGGTGGATTTTTTTCCAGTGATGTCAATAGAATACGGAATATCCCTAACCCTACCTGGTGTAGGGATGAGAATACCTTGTTTTACTAAGGAGTCGATATCACGCAATGCGGTATCCTTTGAAACTCCTGTGATCCTTTCCCAATTTTTCGCTGTAAGTTTCGCCTCATATCCATCAAGATATTTATTGAGCACCATTCTCTGGCGGTTTGATATCGATGCCTGTGAATGTAAGCTCCAGAAAGTAGCCTTTCTAAGTACGCGCGAAAGAACTGAACTGCTGTCTTCCACTGCCTCAATGAAAGCACCGAAATACCATTCAAGCCATTCTGTTATATCTCCTGTCCCTCGTTGTGTACGCTCCAGCACCTTATAGTAATGACGTTTATCCTTCAGTATCTGACGACTGAAACTATAGAAGTGCATGTCGTCATTATCAAGAGGAGCGAGAACCCTGTCGGATATGGCACGCCCTATTCGGCCATTACCGTCATCGAACGGATGAATACTGACAAACCATAGATGGGCTATAGCCGACTTAAGAATACTGGGAACGTTGTTTTCTTCATTCAGCCACATCAGGAATGGTTCCATTTCTTTGGGCACTCTGTCAGGAGAAGGAGCTCGGTAATGTATGCGTTCCCTGCCAAAAGAGCTGGAGACTACCGACATCTCGTCAGTGCGGTATGCTCCGACGGTCATGTCTGAAGCATTTGGAAATAGTATGCAGTGCCATTTAAATAGCCTGTCTTCAGTCAGTGGCGTGGAGAAATTTCGGCTCGCATCAAGCATCATATCCACAACTCCTTCGACGTAGTGGGATGAATCCGTGTTTTTTTCAAGATGAACGCCAAGGTTTCTTGCTACGGAACTTCGCACCTCATCCGTATTGAGGCGTACGCCTTCGATTTCGGAAGAAGCTACTACATCATTCGTTACAGCCTCGACTGTAGCGATGATTTGATTATCAAAACCGATAGAAGCCATTCGTCCGGCAAGATATCCCAACCGGTGCATTGCTTTCAATTGAAGGGTATTTATGACATCGGAATCCCAGTGGAAATTGGGCCAATTTTCTCTTTCGTGGAAAAACATAAGCAGTTCATATTTTATTGCAAAGATAATAAAGCGAATAATAACTCGCAAATTTTGCGAGTTAAAAATCGCATCTTCCCTGCGCCGTCCACCGGAAATTGTGAAAACAAACAAGAGGATACCTTGCTAATCAAGATATCCTCCAAGACGAGTATATATAAGTTTTGATTCAGAATTTGTAGCCGATCTTGAGGTTGAAGCAGTTGCTGGCATTGGCATGCTTGGGAGTCCAACAGAGAGCTTGATAACCGATACCTGCGTAGACCTTACCGAAGTCGAGACCAATCATCGGGTTGACGAGAACTGCGCCCCAGTCTGTATTCTCGGTATTGATTGCGTAACCAAGGTCAAGGGAGAAGAAGGGCTTGAAACCACCCATACGGCCGCTTACGTCACCTCTCACGAAGATAGGGATGAGAGGACCGTTGTCGAAGTTCCACTGCTCCGTGATACCGATACCGGCACCGAGACCAATATTCTTAGTCATCATCTCGTGGATACCGCCCTGAACATTAAAGCGGCAAGTATTGCCACCGGCGATAACGGGTTGAAACTCTACAAAGGGATTCATTGCGAAGGCCGCAGATACAGATGCCAAGACACCTACTAAGGTAAGGAATAATTTTTTCATAGTAAAAAAGATTAATGTTTTATAAATTTACTTATTAAACGCGGATACGACCATTCCGGTTCACTATATGATAAAAAATTGCAAGCATTATGATAGATTGATATGTGAAAACAGGACTCCCCTTATGGGGAATCCTGCAATGATATTTTGGAGTCCTGATTTTTATGAAAATGTGGACCTTAACTAAATTCAATAATTTTCGGGACGAAGCTCAAAGAAAGCTTGCGGATGGCTGCATACAGGGCAGATCTTAGGAGCTGATTTGCCTACATGAATATGTCCGCACTCAAGACACATCCACATACGGTCGCCATCGCGAGAGAAAACTATACCCTCTTCAATATTCTTCAAAAGTGTACGATAGCGCTCCATGTGAGTGCGTTCGATCTCTCCTACCATTTCAAATTTCTTTGCGATTTCTGTGAAACCTTCTTCGCGGGCTATTTTAGCGAAACGGACATACATATCGTCCCATTCAAATTCTTCACCGGCAGCCGCATCCACAAGGTTTTCGGGGGTACCCGGAACGTCACCTCCATGGAGATACTTGAACCAGAGCTTTGCATGGGTATGTTCGTTCTTGGAGGTTTCCTCGAAGATATCACCAATCTGCTCAAAGCCATCTTTTTTGGCTTTCTTAGCATAGAATGAATATTTCACACAAGCTTGAGATTCACCGGCAAACGCTGCTATCAGACATTCTTCGGTCTTGCTTCCTTTAAGTTCTTTCATAATAATGTTAATATAGTTTACGAGTTTTATCTGAAATGAAAACAAACACTACCTGCGAAAGGTTCAACTCATTATTCGATTTTTTCTATTTCATATTTCCATATAACTGTACCGAATATTAACGCCTCTCCTTTTAACCTCCCTTTCTAAAATAGGATCGGAGTTAAAAAAAGTCTTATCAACTTATTGAAGATGTTTTGACAATTATGGTTATCCCTAATAAGATGAAGAATGAAGAAAAATCTGAACAAAGAAGTCTCTGAAGACGTTTTAAAAGCGAAAGGGAGAAAAACCCCTTCAAGTAATTATAAATACTTAATCTTATTTTAATTATGTTAGAAACTGAATATAAATTCGGCGAAGTGCATTCAATCGCCGATCAGATCCAGCCAGCTGAGGACCATCCTCAATTCCATCGTATTTTTGAGAATTCTAACGGTGGTGTAGTATTAATCGCACTTAAAGAAGGACAGGTTCTCTCTGAACATCTTGCTCCTGCAGAACTCATGGTCAATGTAATCGAGGGTTCCATTGAATTTACAATGGCTAATAAACCTCACACAATCAATGCCGGTGAGTTTATGCTCGTTGGCGAAGGAGTACCTCACAGCGTTGCGGCCAAAGAAGATTCTAAAGTTATGCTTATAAAAATCAAAGCATAATCTTAAGGTTGTTCCAAAACTTATCAAAAGTCTCTAATCAACTATTATCCAAAGGAATTGGGAGCATAATCAGATATTTAGTCTGATTTTGCTCCCAATTTTCTTAAGTATTTCATAAATAATATCACCCATTCCTATCATCATAATTAAATAGGAATGGGTGATGCTATATATCTAATACTCTTGTTCACATTCAGGCAACGCATTTAATGCCAAGCCATACCATCAGCAGACCGAGTGCAACTGAGGGAACAATATAGCATATAAATTTCAACCATTGCCCTTTCTGAATCATTGCAAAACTGTCATGGCTGAAAGAAGAGAAAGTAGTGAAGCCGCCACAGAAACCGGAAATAAGGAGAGCGTTGACTAACGGGCTCATATCATGGCGAGTCCAAAGACCGACAAAAAGACCGATGATAAAACATCCGATCACATTGACAGCAAAAGTACCGGCAGGATATTTATCGCCAAAAAGTTTCTTTCCTGCAACTCCTGTCAGGTATCGTCCGCAGGTGCCGGCAAATCCACCTAACCCTGCAATAAGCATATATTCGATAATCATAAATTCAGCAATTTAAAGGGTTAAGCATTTTGAGGATTTTCAGCAGGTTTACGGATGCATGCAGCGCCTAAAGCTACCATTGCAATACCGAAAACAAGACTTGTCACCATATAGAACACAAACATACCGGCATCTCCTTTCTCAAGAAGAGAGATCATATCGTCGGAAAAAGAAGAGAAAGTGGTCAAGCCTCCGCAGAAACCCGTGATCCAAAGGAGGTTTGCCGTCTTGCTCAGACGTCCGGTTTTATTTAGGTAGCCATAAAGCATACCAATAATAATACAGCCAACCATGTTAGCCATAAATGTTCCTAAAGGAAAAGAAAGGTGGCATATGGCAGCCCCAAGCTTATCCGAAAGGAAACGAAGACAAGTGCCTAAGAAACCGCCGGCACCAGCGATCATTGTAGATTTAAACATAACAAAGGATTTTTTATATTTTTATGATTGTATAACTAACAGAGCCTTAATTTGGTTCATATAAGTATAAGTTGTTTTGACTTATTTATGAAAAAAATATAACTATTCAGCGAATATATGCACAGAGGGCATACGGACCTTTTTATTAATGGGCATTGCGTGGCTTCCCTTGCAAGCCAACTGAGACTTACGCTGAATTGTTGAGTAAAACAAGTAATAGCGATAAAAAATGTCCTTGAAATAGCGAGTTAACTCGCATAATCAAAGACATTTAAAGATTTTATTCCTATTGTATCACACTTGTGGAGCATATCGGACTCGAACCGACCACCTCTTGACTGCCAGTCAAACGCTCTAGCCAGATGAGCTAATGCCCCTTAAAAGTATCTACGATGCAAATTTAAGTATTTTTTTTGGTTTAGACAAATATTTATATGAATTTTTTTGAAAAAATTTGAAATTATCCCCGGTTAATTTCAAAAATTCTTCTTTATTAGCCGGATAGCAGCCCAATGATCACCTTCCTCAGAAGTTTTATCTATCGTAAAACCGAGAGGTGCTGCTGACTCCATAATGACAGGAATATCTGAAGAATAGAATCCACTTAAAAGAAGCACTCCCCCATCTTTTATTTTTTTAGAGTATCTTTCTATATCGGATGTGATGACATTCCGGTTTATATTAGCAAGGAAGATATCGGCAGGTTCCAAGCCTTCCAATGCAGATGCATCTCCCAATATGAAATCGACAGCTTGCTTATTTAGAGCTGCATTCTCTAAAGCATTGTCAAAAGCGCCTGGATCAATTTCGATGCCAGTCACACTCGAAGCTCCTTTCATCATACACAAAATGGCAAGAATACCGGTGCCAGTACCCATGTCAATCACTGATTTTCCCTGCATTTCGAAATCCAGGATATAACGCATCATTTGAGAAGTTGTAGCATGATGTCCCGTTCCAAAAGCCATTTTCGGATCAATAAGAATATCGTAATGAGCCTCAGGAATATTCTTGTGGAAAGAAGAATGAACCACCACTTCCCCTGCTATGACAATAGGTTGGAAATAATGTTTTTCCCATTCCTCATTCCAATTTTGGCTTTCTACAAATTCAGATGTATAAGAGATAGCCGTATTCATGGGAAAATCATCGACGATCTCCTTAATATTATTTTCTGAGAATTCAGCAGCCTGCACATAAGCTGTCAATCCCGAATCATCCGGTTCGAAGCTTTCGTAACCGTAATCTGCGAGGAAAGCTGCTAAAAGATCCGTTATATCTTCAGAACATGGGGTGCAATTAAAACGCACTTTATAGTAATTCATGACTTTTTCTTCTTTTTACGGAAAAAAGAGAATATCTTTTTAATGGTTCCAAATGCAGAGAAACCCATCATAATATAGTCGGTGTAGTTAAGACCTTGAACGATCTTCATAGGTATAGAACCGAGTCTTGAAGCAGCCTTGAGAGTGCCGTCGGGAGCAAATGGATTTCTATCTTTTAGTTTTTCCATTTCCTCAAACACCTTAGCCTTGGCAAACTCCTTTCTAACAGCAATCAAGGCTCTACGATGACGTATCTCATCAAGAGTATAACCTTTAAACTCTTCTGGATCATCAATAGGATTCAATACCTTGTCGCGGCCTTCTATTAGCTTAACATTCTCCATAATCCGGGTTTCATTTTAAAAGTATCTTGGTGATTATCTTTGCAATTGGATTTATGATTATCTTTTCTTTAAAAGCATAGATAATTCCAAGCAATACAAGTATGCATCCTCCGGCCGCAAGGAAAGAGAGGGCAAAGCCCAATATCTCCTTGAACAGGAATGCAAGCGATATACCAAACATAATAAGTGCCGTAATGCCAAAAAGCAAACAAACGGCACCTGTACAGGCCAAACCGGCGAGCAATGTCAGTTTTTCCGCTGCCGAAAGTTTGGCATACTCCAATTCAAGAGTAGCCCAGTCTTTCGACCGGGCTAACAAATCCTTGAATTGATCTAAAAGAGTCTTATTATCCATCTTGCGATGAAAATTTAGCGACGAGATCAATTTTCGCCTGTGAGTTCTGCAACGAGGGCATCCACCTCTTCGTCGCTGATTTTTATGCCTTTTCTTTTGAGAATTCGTACAATTCTGCTACGGAGTTCCTCACCTTTTTCAGGAGCGAAAAGAATTGCAGCTCCGCATCCTACAATTGCGCCACCAAGAAAAGCATAAAGGATATTAAGTGCTTTCATACTTTATTCCAATCCTTGATTATCTGATTATAAACTCTTTTCAATCTGATCCTCAATTTCATCAGCAAGCTCCTCAAGCTCACTTCCCTTAAGGTTGATACCTTTTTCTTTAAGGACTTTCATGATTTTCTTACGAGTAGTCTCTCCTTTTTCAGGAGCTACGAGAAGACCTACAGCAGCTCCTGCGATAGCACCGCCTACAACGGCGCAAATAATGTGCAATGGTTTCATATCAATATTTGTTTTAATTAATCTATATTATTACAACAACTGACTTGCTGTTTGGATTAATAATAATGAAAAAAAAGTTCCTCCATTTCAATTGAAGGTAAAAAATTTTTCATGCATCATTTATACGCCAGCATCACTGAAGCGGCGTTAGTCCGATATGCAAGCACTCCATCTTGAGACAACTCGACAGTCTGCCAATCACCATTTGGCAATGGAACAGAAACATGTGTGTCATCAACAAAGGTCATCAGAGGATACTCCTTACCATTAGCCTTAAAACTCCAGGTATTTGTATCTTGAGCAAAATCAAGCCTGAAAGACTCCCCTGTATTCTCAAGAATCACATCATATCCTTTTCTGTCGCACTTCACAAGATAGCGGCCATGGTCAGTATCAATTATCTTGGTAGAAGCTGTCATCGGGTTGTCTCCACTCCAAAACTCAATAGTGTTTAGAACGAGAAGATCCGCTATTCCACAAACCTCGTAGACAGGAAGAATCCATAAAGCGACGAATACTATTTCATTGACAAACTTATTTGACACCTGATCATTCCAGGCATAAAGATTCCTTGTCAATGCAAACTTTCCCATACAGGAAGTCATTGAGGAGCAAAGAAGAGCTACCAATGCAGCCGAAAGAATAAGTTTTTTCATTCTTTGTCAGATATAGGTGGATATTACATGAGTTTTAATATATAAAACACTTGTAGGGTAAGCATTGTTTTGAGAACAATGAAGAAAATAAAAGCACAATTAGAGCCGGAGCTACGTCCCTTTTAAATCATCAACTATGCTGTAAGCCCTTATAGGGTTTGATAGGGATGGACGTTGTGCACCGGCTTTAATGTGCCTAAGAGCTATATACAAAGTTATTTCTATCGTCTATCTTGAAAAAGATTTTCTTAATTTCAATAGTATAACGAGCCGGAAACAAGATTTGTTCAGAATTTTACATACTTTAACCCTAATACGGAATACTTGGTCGAAATGGGATTTTTTGATGTTTTTTTAATTAAAACGACACATAATATTACATATTTTTTATTAATTTTGCATTTAGAAAACGTAAACACATACTCAAAATGAATTCAAGACGATTTATTTCGTTTGCAATATTACTTATCTTTATGCTTGCGGGCTTCAATGGCAATGCGAAGACCAAAGATAACGATAAAGACAAGATAACAATAGTGCTTGATCCGGGACATGGGGGCAAGGACTTTGGCGCGTGTGAAAATGGTGCTAAAGAAAAAGAAATAAATCTTGCAGTTGCCAAAAAGCTTCGGGACCTGATCAATAAAGAATTGAAGGATGTGAATGTGGTCATGACACGTTCTACCGATATATACTTGACCCTCCAAGAACGGGCAGACGTAGCAAACGATGCAGATGGCGACCTTTTTATGTCGATCCACGTCAATTCGGTGGATAAAAAATCACAGGGAAGACAAAGCGTCAAAGGAAGTTCGGTCTATGTACTCGGTCTTCATAAAGATCAAGACAATAAGAAAGTGGCAATGCGGGAAAATTCCGTGATTGAGCTTGAAAGCGACTATAAGGAAAAATACTCCGGTTTTGATCCGTCGAAAGATGAAAGCTATATTATATTTGAAATGGCTCAGAAAAGGAATCTCGGCGAAAGCATAAGGGTGGCAGGAGATGCTCAAAACGCACTGGTAAATATGGCAGGAAGAGCCAACCGTGGAGTGCGTCAAGCGGGATTCTGGGTGCTATGGGCCACTTCAATGCCAGCAGTCCTCGTCGAACTCGATTTCATTTGCAATCCACAATCTGTGAAGTATATGACATCAGAAGCAGGTGAAGACGAACTGGCAAAATCGCTTTTATGTGCAATAAAAAAGTTTGTTGAAAGAAGAAATTGAATCTTATTTGTTATATGTAGAGAGATGACTTCAGAGTCATTTTAAAGAATCATTACCATCATCCACTAAGACATAAAAAACATGAAAAAGATATTCAACAGAGAATTCGCCATCGGACTTTCAGTGATAGTAGCAATACTGATCCTCATTTTCGGCATTGACTTCCTGAAAGGCATCAATCTATTCCGCCCCGCCCATTATTATCTGGCATATTACGACAATGTCGATGAACTTACTGTATCATCCCCCGTGCTCATTAATGGCTATAAGGTAGGCCAGGTGAGGGAAGTGAATTTCAATTACACCAAGCCTGACAAAAAAGTGGAGGTGGTGATGGCTCTTGACAAGAATCTCAAGCTTCCGGAGGGTACGGTTGCAGAAATAGGCACTACACTCTTGAGTGGCGCAAGAATTGAACTGACCATGGGCAAAGGACCTGAATTGCTTCCTTCCGGTAGTGAATTGCAAACAGGAATTAAAGCCGGGCTAATGTCTTCTGTGCAAGACGGCCTCATGCCTGCTATAACAGGAATTTTACCCAAAGTAGACTCTCTTCTCTACAATCTAAACCTTCTTGTAGCAGATCCGGCACTAACAGCCTCAATAGCAAGACTTGACGGTATTACCAATAATTTGCTTGCGACTACACAGGGACTCAACAGCACGATGAACAATCAAGTGCCTCGACTTGCCAACAACACCGTCAAGATCACTCAGTCGCTTGACACTATAGTTGGAAATCTCGGACAACTTTCATACCAGCTGAAAACTCTCCCGCTTGATGCCACAATGGATAACGTCAATCAATTGACAGCCAATCTCACTCAATTCTCGAAGCAACTCAACGATAAAAAATCTTCTTTAGGATTGCTGACAAGCGACCCTGCACTATACAACAATCTAAATAGAGTGTCAGCAGACATAGATTCGCTCATAGTAGATATCAAGAAGAATCCAAAAAGATATATCAGCATAAAATTGCTTTAGAAGTTGATAAAGCTTATTTCTTTTTCGAATTACTAACAAGGAGTGTTAAAAGCTCGTGAAACAGGTTTTCTATCGGTATAATCCTGACACAGATAATTTCGAACGCCACTACCCTACTTTGAAAACTCGCCTTGCAATTATAGGCAAGTATTTAGCAGTAGGAGCGGTGATCGGATTAGGGGTATATACTATCCTGTATTACGTGTTTGACACTCCTACAGAAAAAAATCTTAAAGCGGAAAACAATAAGCTTAAATCTCAGTATGCTATCCTTGAGAAGCGTCTTGATAATTCCATAAAAGTGATGGAAGACATACGCAATCGCGACGACAACTTCTATCGCGTCATGATGCAGATGGATCCGCTAAGCAGCAAGGAAAGACTTTCAGGACTTGAAAATGACACAAGGCTTGAAGATCTCAGCCATCTTAAAGACGCAGAGCTCGTCAGCCGGATGAATAGATCAATGGATCTGCTTGAACACCAGATCTACTCACAATCAATCTCATTCGACCAATTAAAGGATGCTGCCGGAGAGCAAAAAGAAAAGATCGCAAGGATTCCATCAGTATTGCCAATCAACATTAATGATTATAATATGTCGGCAGGATATGGATTCCGTAGAGATCCGGTCTATGGCACAGCAAAGTTTCATGAAGGTCTTGATTTTGCCGCGGCTACAGGAACACCGGTATTTGCTACAGCAGATGCAGTAGTGGAAGTGGCAGAAAGAAAAGACGCTTATGGAAATTGCATCGACCTAAACCATGGATATAACTATTTGACCCGTTATGCCCATCTAAGCCAGATTCTTGTCAAGCCGGGACAGCATGTCAAGAGAGGCGAAATGATTGGGAAAGTCGGGTCTACCGGAAAATCTACCGGCAGCCATCTTCATTATGAGGTAAGATTCAAGGGGGAGCCGCAGAATCCGGTACATTATTACTTTATGGACCTTACACCACAGCAATACATAGACATGATCCAGCTTGCGGAAAACTCTGGTCATGTCATGGACTAAGAGATGGAAGATTTCAGTAAAAAATATTATAAAATCAGGGATGTGGCGGAATTTATAGGAGTTCCTCAAGCCACATTACGCTATTGGGAAACTGAATTTCCTGAGATTTCGCCTTCGCGAACAGCAACAGGACTGCGCCAATATACTTCGTCAGACATCGAAACACTCAGAATAGTGCACTATCTTATTAAGATCAAAGGTCTTAAGATGGATGCAGCAAAAGCCCAATTCAGACAAAACCGCAATAATATATCAAAGCGACTCAAAATCATAAGCGAGCTTCAAGGCATAAGGAGTGAACTTGAAGTCATGCTGATGTCTTTGACAAAAAGAAGACAAAACTGAAGTTTTTTTCTATAAATTGGAATTATAGTAATCGGGATTGCCTGTGACATTCTCCCCAACGAAACTTGGGACAGCATACCATTCATCAGGGGATTCAAGTTCAATTTCTGCCGTCACAAGACCTGTCCTGCATCCTAAAAATTCATCTACTTCCCATATATGACCTTCAAACGGCACTATATGTCTTATCTTCTCAAGAACAGGGGGGACACAAAGCGAAAGCATAATTTTGGCATCATCTAAACCTATCTCATACTCAAACTCCGTTCTCACCGCTCCTGAGTTTTTGCCTTTTACCGTAATATATCCCTTTTCCCCTTTTATGCGTATCCTTACTGTCCTTTCCGGCTCACGACAAAGATACCCCTGAGAAATCAGAACTGAATCTATAGCAAGATCTTTGTAACTGTCGTTTTTTACTAAATATTTATGTTCAATTTCCAATGCCATGATAAATACAAATATTTTTTATTAATTTTGTAATGTGAAAAGTATCATTACTTTTTTAAATGCAAAATTAATGAAATCAGCTTATATCAGCAACATATTAGAGATAAATTTCCAGTCATTGTCACATAAGATAATGACTATAAATGCATTTATAATTTTATTTATATATCTCTCCATCCCAATTTACGCACAAGAGTCACAATTGGAAGTGGATACGGCGGTATTTCTAAGAGAAGCGATGGAGCTTCAAGAACTTCTTGTCACTCCCGGCAAGGAAAAATATTCAACAAAAGGAAATAAGGCTGTAGAATTAGTGCAGACCATTCGAAAAAACCAAAAGAAAGGAGATCCAAGACTTAAAGACAATTACAGCTACGACCAATATGATAAAATCACATTCGGACTATTAGACATCAATGACGAAGATCTAAAGAACAACGAATTTCTTAAACAATACTTAGACACCACTGCATACGGCCAACGCCAGATGCTGAAAGTGCTTCTTAATGAGCGAGCGTCTACAGTTCTTTATTCTGATGGAGGCAAAGATAATAAGACTGTGGCGAGAGGCTCATCATCGCATGGAATAAGCGAAATGTTTGACGTAGGCGACATCGATGTAGTGCTCGAAGACTTGCTTCGGGAAGTGGATATATACAAGAATGATATAACGCTTCTTACAAATAAGTTTCCAAGCCCACTTTCAGCCAATGCAAATCTCCACTACCATTATTACATAGCCGACACTCTTAATATAGGAGACACAAGATGCGTACAACTCACTTTTTTGCCCCGTAACCCGGCAGATTTTTCTTTTTCAGGCAATCTTTACGTTGAAGTTGGTGACACTACGGGATTTATAAAAAAAATATTTATGAAGGTTCCAAGAACTGTAAATATCAACTTTATTGATAACCTTTACATCGAACAATCATATGAAAAAGACAAGTCCGGAAACAGGCATAAAGTGGCCGACCGAGTAAACCTTGATATATGTTTAGTGGAAGGAACTCAACGATTCACTGCTGACCGGTATACAAGATATGATAATTTTTCAGATAAGATACGCACAGATCTCACGAATGCCTATAAAGCCATCGGGTCATATATAGAAATTGTGAACCCAGAAGAAGACAAGAATGAGTTTCTATATGAGATGAGAGGCAACACGCTATCGGGTGCTGAGGAAAATATGCCTTCCTTCATGAATCAACTGCGCCAATCCCCATTGTTTTACTGGTCTGAAAAAGCTCTTGTAATTCTTGTCAACGGATATGTAAAGACAGGGAAAAAAAGTAAATTTGATTTCGGCCCCATCAACACCTTCATAAGCACCAACCCAATAGAGAAAGTCAGGCTTCGAATCGGAGGAATGACAACCGCCAACCTTTCACCACATTGGTTTGCTAAAGGATATTTGGCCTATGGCACCCACGACAGAAAATTCAAATATATGGGAGAAATAGAATATTCCTTCCCGAAGAAGAAATATCATAGCAATGAGTATCCAGTCAACAGCTTGAAGATCATGCATAAATATGATATGGACATGATTGGCCAGCATTATATCTTCACAAATGCGGACAACATCTTCTTGAGCTTGAAGAGGATGAAAGACAAGCTGATCACTTATCGACATCTCACAAGATTGGAATATGGATTTGAATTTCCTAACAATCTTTCTTTTTCATTGTGGGGTGAACACATCAAGCAAGATGCATCGCCATGGCTTCCATTCATAAATGGACATGGCAGACATGTACCATATTACAGACACACATCTTTAGGCGCTTCTGTCAGATTTGCGCCCGGAGAAAGATATGTACAAGAAAGAGGATCAAGGATGTCTGTCAATCGAGAAGCTCCAGTCTTTTACATCATGCAAGAATGGGGACCCAAGGGATACCGTGGGTATCACTTCAGTGTCTGCAAAACTGAAGTGTCTGCTTGGAAACGTTTTTGGTTCTCATCCTTCGGATACCTTGATGCGATACTGAAAGGAGGAATCGTTTGGAGTCAGGTCCCCTTTCCGGAATTGTTGTGGCCTAATGCAAACCTAAGCTATACCATACAGCCGGAATCATACTCTCTAATGAACCCGATGGAATTTGCAATGGACAGATATGCTTCATGTGATCTTACATATTGGGGCAACGGAGTATTATTCAATCGGATACCTGTAATCAAGTTGACAAAACTCCGAGAAGTCATAGGCTTCAAATGTCTTTGGGGCGCATTGAGCAAAAAGAACAATCCGGACTATCACCCTAACCTCTTTAAATTTGCTGAAGATGCAGGAACAATGGTGATGGGCAACACTCCATATATGGAGATAAGCGCAGGGATTGACAATATTTTCAAAATTCTCAGAGTCGACTATGTCTGGAGACTTTCCTATCTTGACACACCAGGCATTGACAAGTCAGGACTGAGGGTAGCACTTCACTTTAAATTCTAATTGATATGAACCTTGAAATTATTGATGAAGGCACATCATCATATGATGAGATGCTTTCAAAGCAAAGAAATGTGTTTGCCTCAATGGTAGAAAAGAAAAAACAAGGTCTGCCTATAGAAACAGAATATATCTTCATGGTGGAGCATCCACGAGTGATCACACTCGGTCGGCATGCAAAAGAGGCAAACATATTGATTGCTGAAGAAGAATTGAATCGCAGAGGAGTCAGCATCCACAAAATTGAACGTGGTGGAGATGTGACTTACCACGGTCCGGGGCAACTCGTGGTCTATCCCCTGCTTGATCTTGAAGCTCATAAAATCGGGGTAAAGAATTATGTCGAGATGCTTGAGGAAGCCGTCATAAACACCTTAGCAAAATACGGCATAAAAGGAGAAAGGGTAATCGGCGCAAGCGGAGTCTGGATTGATGCCGGCAATAATAAAGAAAGGAAAATTTGTGCACTCGGCATCAAGTGCAGCCGGCATATCACCATGCATGGGCTTGCCCTTAATGTCAATACAGATCTCGAAGATTTCAGGATGATCAATCCATGTGGCTTTATCGACAAAGGAGTAACCTCAATTGCAGAAGAAATACATAAAAAAGTAGATATCAACGAGGTAAAGGAGATTCTCGGAGATCAGTTCAAATACTTGCTTGGCTATAATGAATAAAATTATGCATTTTTTTCAAAAAAAATTTGGTCAGATGAAAAAAAAGCATTAATTTTGCAACGTCAAAAGGGGATGATTCCCATAGAGACACAAAAATTGCCTTGTGGTGTAATGGTAGCACACCGGATTCTGGTTCCGTTTGTGAGAGTTCGAGTCTTTCCAAGGCAA
>JAIDUH010000186.1 GCA_029060285.1 Muribaculaceae bacterium
GCGAAGGAGGATCAGATCCGCAAGGAAGTCACTGAAAAATACCTGCAGAAGTATCCGCAGTACAAGGATTCCTTCGAAATCTTCTTCTGCAATCCGGCGAATGGAGTAGATTTTTTGTGATTTGTGAGTTGTCAGTTGTCAGATGTCAGTTATAAGATTGCGGACAAGCCGCTTGGTTTTTTCCAGCCCCGGCCCATTGATAACTCACAACTAATAACTGATAACTGATAACTCACATGCACATAAGAGCAGCTGTGTCTGAAGCTCTGCGGCGGATCCTCATGATTATACATTTAATTTGATCTACTGCTTATATAAATAACAGCTAAACCTTAATTTTCAGATATTCATTAGAATTTATTACAAGCGGCTTGTCCGCAATCTGACAACTGACAACTAATAACTGATAACTGATAACTGACAACTCATGAAAACCATAATAATTGCGGCGGGGTATGCCACGAGGCTGTATCCGCTTACCGAGAATTTTCCCAAGCCTCTCCTCAAAATAGGCAATTCGACTATCCTTGACCGGATGATGGCGGACATCGATGCCATCCCCGAAGTCGATGAGCATATCATAGTGACCAACCACCGTTTTGCCCCAATCTTCGGGGAATGGAAGTCAAGATCCGGCTATAAGAAGCCGATCACCATCATCGACGACGGGACGTCGACAAACGAGACGCGCCTCGGCGCGGTCCGCGACCTGCTGCTTGCCATCGAAACGCAGGACATCGACGACGACATCATGGTGCTTGCCGCAGACAACATACTCGACTTCTCGCTCCGGGGGTTCGTTGACTATTTCAAGGAGAAGGGGACATCGGTGATCATGTGCCACCATGAGCCGGAGCTCAGGAAGCTCCAGCGCACCGGCGTGATAGCGGTGGACGGCGATATGAAAGTGCTCGAGATGCAGGAGAAGCCGGAAAAGCCGGTGTCGAACTGGGCAGTGCCACCGTTCTACATTTACTCCAGGAAGGACCTGCCGCTTATACGGGAGTGCATGGATCACGGCTGCGGCTTTGACGCGCCGGGAAACCTTGCGCATTACCTGACAGACGTCACTGCCCTCCACGCCTGGCCGATGGCGGGGAGCAGGTTTGACATCGGGTCGATGGACTCGTACCGGGAGGCGGTTACGAGGTTTTCTTAGTTTTCATTGTTTTCGCCGTTTTCAGAGGGGTCATCGATACTCTGGACGACAACAACTACGAAGACGATGAAAAACGGTGAAAATGACGAAGGTGCAGATAACCCAATGCGGACCTGACGCATTGATTCAGGCAGCCAGACACATAAAATTTATCCGGGAAACACAGTTATTCAATTATTTGTTGTATCTTTGCAGAATGATTAGTGAAAGTAGCTGCAATCATGGCAACTTCCTATTAAAGAAATCAGAAATGGAGAGTACAAGGAAAGCCTAAGAAATGATGAAATCCATCTGTAATACCTGTAAATGACAACTTATAACTGATAAACTTATGAAAATACTTGTGACCGGCGCAGCCGGATTCATCGGCAGCGCGGTGTGCCGCCGCCTACTCGACAAGGGGGACATCGTGGTGGGTCTCGACAATATAAACGACTATTATGACCCGGAGCTCAAATATGGGAGGCTCAAGGAACTGGGTATTGCAAAGGAGGACGTAGACTGGTACAAGCTTGTCAAAAGCACGACAGACGAACGGTTCTCCTTCATCCGCATGAACCTTGAGGACACCCAGGCTATGCAGATGCTCTTTGCGAACGGTAACTTCGACATGGTGGTCAACCTCGGGGCTCAGGCAGGCGTGCGCTATTCAATCACCAACCCCCACGCCTACATAGAGAGCAATGTCGACGGCTTCATCAACATACTCGAGGGATGCCGCCACAACAAGGTGAAGCATCTTGTGTATGCCTCTTCTTCAAGTGTATACGGACTCAACGGCCAAGTGCCCTTCTCGGAGCATCACGGCATAGCCCATCCGGTGAGCCTCTATGCCGCTACAAAGAAGAGCAACGAGCTGATGGCGCACGCATACTCGAAGCTTTACGACATACCGACTACCGGCTTGCGGTTTTTCACGGTTTACGGTCCATGGGGACGTCCTGACATGTCGCCGTTCCTATTCATCGACGCCATACTGCACGACCGTCCCATAAAGGTGTTCAACAACGGAGACATGCTGCGCGACTTCACATATATCGACGATATCGTGGAAGGGATTGTCAGGATCTGCGATGTGATACCGGAGGGTAACAAGGACTGGGACGAGACAAATCCGGACCCCGCGACTTCGCCTGCTCCGTACCGCGTCTACAACATCGGCAACCAGCAGCCGACACGCCTGATGGACTACATCAAATGCATCGAGAATGCCATAGGGAGGGAAGCAAAGAAGGATTTCCTCCCGATGCAGCCGGGAGACGTCTACCAGACCTACGCCGACTCCTCTGCCTTGGGCGAAGCCACCGGGTTCAAGCCCGACACCAAGCTACAGGACGGGATCAACAGGACTGTCGCTTGGTTTAAAGAATATTATGGATTATAAAATGACAGTATAGAATAAAAACGGCGCCCTCGGCATTGTGCTTGAGGGCGCCGTTTTTATTACAGGTTATTTCGAGCGGGTCATGTCAGCGAGAGCCGGCATCTTATAGGCCCGCCATGCAAGGAGCAAGGCTACAGTGGTCACTGCCACGAAAGCGATTGCCGTAGAATGGAACATGTTGCCGAGTCCCACAAGTGGAGAAACGACGGCTGCGAATACATATTTCACGACGCTCAGGATGGCAGAAGCGGTGCCTGCTTCCTCTCTGCCTACTTCCATTGAAAGGGTGTTGGCGCTTGAGAAGATCATGCCGGAGAAAAGGAGCATAGGGATCGCAAAGATCTCATATAGAACAAAGGGACATTCAAACCACATGACGACAGCTTCTGCCACGGCGAATGCGAACATTCCCACGCAGCCTACCACCATAGCCTGCTTCATGACCCTGAAGCGCGGAGCAAGATAAGATCCAAGCCCCATGGCAAGTGCATTTGCCCCGAAAATGAACCCGAATTGGGTGGCAGAGAAGCCGTAGTGGGTCTGGATGATGAATGGGGCTGAGGCTATATAGGCGTAGAGCAGTCCGATAGCGACGGCTTTGATTGTCACGTAGATCATGAACCTGCCGTTGAGGAAAAGTGTCTTGTATGCCTTGATGTAGTCACGGAAACTTGTGGCGTGCAGACGGCGTGCCGGAGGGAGTGTCTCGGTGTAATGTGTAGTCCAGAAGGTCATTATCACTCCGATTGCGAGCAGCACGATGAATATGCCTTTCCAACCGACGCTGTCAGCCATGAATCCGCCGACTACAGGACCGAGAGCAGGAGCGATACCGTTGATGGCACCTACGATGGCCATCAGTTTGGCGAGCTGGCGACCCATGTAGACGTCTGCCGGGATAGACGTGGAGAGCACCATGGCACCCCCTGCTCCGAGTCCCTGAAACAGGCGGCAGCCAATGAAGAATGTAATGCTTTTAGACAGCAGGGAGAGGCCTGTAGCGATGACAAAGATTATGAGCGATACGATCAGAACAGGTTTCCTGCCGTAGCGGTCGCTTGATGAACCCCAAAGCACCGATCCGATTCCCATGCCGATCATTGCCATCGAGATTCCCATCTGTGTCATGGAGGGAGTGGTGTGGAATTCCCTCATCATTGAAGGGATGGTAGGGAGATACATGTCGTTGACGAGCGACGAGAATGCGCCGATAAGGGCAATGAAAGCCACAAACAGTGCGTAGTTTTTAGGAGCCTGCGATAGGGGCTGAGCGGTCTGGGTTGTAGTGGAATCGGTGGGCATATCTATAGATGGTTTTATAATAGCCCGGATGTTGAATACCGGGCTATTATAATTTTAATGTGTATTGGTTTATTTCAGGGTGAGGCCGTCGCGGAAGGCGTTGCCAACGCGGGAGCCGAGGCGGATATAGCCGTTGTGGATGGGATCGAAGGTTATGAGCTCCATCTTCTCCACGTCGGGGCGCCCGTCTTCGGCGAGGTAACGCTCATCACAACGAATGTCGAGGATCTCTGCCACCATGTAGAATCCGGTCTCTGATTCATTGATCTTCTCCTTGATTCGGCATTCCATCGTCATGGGGAAGCATTCAAAGACGGGGGCATTGACAGTCTCAGCTTTTGAGGATTTCCATCCGGTCTTTGCCATCTTCTCCGGGTCTTTCCGCCCACTCACTACGCCTACGAAATCGGAGGCTACGAGAGTGTCGACCGTGGCGAAAGCTACCGTGAACTCTCCATTGCGGTTGAGATTGTCGGTGGTAGCGTGAGAGCCGAGGGAGATAAATATCTCATGGGCATCCCATTGGCCGCCCCATGCGGCATTCATGGCGTTTGGGGTTCCGTCGGCGTTGTATGTGCCGATTATAAGTACGGGCTGGGGGAGTAGCCAGGCTGCGGGTTTGAAGGTTTTCATTGTCTGGGTTTAGATATTTAATGGTTTATGGGGTTAAAGGCAATGCACGTCGCAAAACGCGCTACGCATAACGCTCAACGCGTCATCAGCCTTCGGTGTGGAAGTTGGTGAATTTACCGTATTCTTGTGCCGGAATCTCGGCTTTGGCAGCATTGATGGCCTTGATTAGGAATGCCATGTTGCGGCCGAGGTTGCGCATGGTCTGGAGACCTTCGAGGTCAGCCTCGACGTCTTCGGCTGTGAAACCATGCACTTCGTTCCAGTATGTGCTGGAGACCACGGGCATGGAGCAGATGGTGAAGTATTTGTTGATCTCGTCGAAAGCGGAAGTGGATCCGGCGCGGCGTGAAGAAACCACGGCAGCCCCTATTTTCATTGTCTTGCTGAATACGCCTGATGTGCTATAGAAAAGTCGGTCCATAAAAGCTAAAAGCTGTCCGTTTGCTCCGGCGTAGTAAACGGGACTGCCGACAAGAAGGCCGTCGGCTTCGGCGAACTTGGGAGCGGTCTCGTTGACGAGATCGTTGAACACGCAGCGACCATTTTCGCGGCAAAAGCCACATCCGATGCATCCGCGTATGTCTTTAGTGCCTACGTTGACGCGTTCAGTCTCTATGCCGCATGCGTTGAGGGTTTCTTCTACTTCGCGCAGGGCGCGGTCGGTGCAGCCTTTCGGGTGGGGGCTTCCGTTTATGACAAGTACTTTCATCGTAGGTGGATAGTTTAGGGGGTTAAAGTTTATAAGGTGTTTAAATGAAGTGTGCGAATTGAAGTTTAGTACGGAATAATAACACACTAAGGGAATTTATTGTTTATGATTCAAGTCCGGCAAGGTTGATAGAGATTTGGATTGGATGTTTTTTTTGTGTAAATTTGCGGAATAAAAATGAAGATTATATGGTAGAGAAATTTCGGATGCTCCGTGGCATAGGGTTGTCGTGTTTATTGGCTGCCACGGTTATGGGCACTATGTCGGCACGTGCTGAGAAGATGGCGGATCGGCAGTCGTATAAGATATATGTAGACAAGGAGGGCGTGATGCGCCGCTCTGACAATAGGGAGGAGGTGAGCTATTATGGCACTAACTACACGGCTCCCTTTGCTTACTCATACCGTGCGCTCGGCTACCTTGGAAAAGACCGCAAGCGTGCCATAGACCGTGACATCTATCATATTTCACGTCTTGGTCTGAATGCATTCCGTCTTCATCTATGGGATGCGGAATTGGCTGATTCCGCCGGCAATCTGCTAAGCAATGACCATCTCGATCTTTTGGATTATACTATAGCTGAGTTTGAAAAACGAGGAATTGACATTATCCTCACAGCGCAGACCAATTTCGGCAATGGTTATCCGGAAAAGAACATCGACACCGGAGCATTTACCTATGATTATGACAAATGCAACATTCATGATGACCCGGAGGCGCAAGAAATCCAAAGCCGATATCTTGACCAACTTGCCCGACATGTAAATCCCTATACCGGGAGAAGCTATGCCAAAGACAATGCCATCATAGCAATGGAGATCAATAATGAACCTTGCCATTCGGGTACGAAAGAAGAGGTAACGGCATACATCAACAAGATGGTAAAGTCTCTGAAAAAAGCCGGTTTTGACAAGCCGATACTCTATAACGTGACCCATAATCCGGGAGTGACATCAGCATATTATGACGCTGATATCGAGGGCACTACTTTCCAGTGGTATCCTACAAGCCTCGTGGCAGGGCATGAGAGGAAGGGAAACCTTCTTCCGGCATTTGATGAATACACGATCCCTTGGAAAGACACGATGAAAAACTATGACAAGCTTGCCAGAGTGGTCTATGAGTTCGATCCGGCCGACGTACTTTACTCGCACCTGTATCCTGCCGTGGTGCGTACGTTCCGCAAGGAGGGTTTTCAGTGGATCACACAGTTTGCATATGACCCCATAGATCTTGCTCCGTATAACACGGAATACCCTACCCATTTCCTTAACCTTGTCTATACTCCAGCCAAGGCATTGAGCATGATGATAGCGGCGGAGGCTGCCAAAGAGATACCCCGGAATGCCGATTATGGCAACTATCCGGAGAATACTAAGTTTGGACATACGCGAATTGACTATGCGACTGACCTGAGCGAATTCAATTCGCCGGAAAAATTCCTTTATACCAACAATACTGATACTCGGCCGGCAGACCTCTCGAGCCTACGGCAGATAGCCGGGCACGGATCATCGCCTGTCGTGGAATATTCCGGCAGCGGGGCCTATTTCCTTGACATTGTGCCTGGAACGGACACTTGGCGCCTTGAGGTGATGCCGGATGCCGTTACGGTAGATGATCCATTCGGCAATACTGACCTGACGGATGCAAAGGTGGTGGCAGTGGACAGAAAAAACAGGATGCGGATATCCCTTCCGCAGTTGGGGGACAATTTTTATTTGAAAGGAGTCAACAATGGGAACGATGTAAATGCTATGGCTATCGACGGAGCCATCGACGTGATGCCCGGCACATATTTGCTTGCCTCCAAGAAGGATGGGCTGGATATTGACGCTTCGGCTGTGGTAGCCGGCAATATCGGGGTATCGGAATATGTGGGACCTGACAATGACAAAATGCCGTTTACTCTGCTTGCCCCACAAAGATCGGACGTCAACCTTGACGTGAATGCCATTCCAGAGGCATGGGAGTTTAAGTTTGGCCAGAAGCATACGAATTGGGATGAGGCGCCTGTCTATGAGTTGAAGATGGATCCGGATGAAGACGGTATACTCGTGATGCGCCGATATGTAGGCGATAAAATCGGTCGAATACCGGACGAAATCGAGCCTGCGACGCTGAACGTCAGGTTTCAGAACGAATCCGGAGATGTGGTGTCGTCGCCGCTTCCTGACGGTTCGGAATTAGGGTTTGTGACAACAGATGGTTTTACGTATTCCTTGCCCATCACTCTTGATGGCAATGGGAACTTCTCTGCTCCGATATCATCATTCCGTCCGAGAAAGGGGGTCGTGATGCCTGCTCCATATCCTTCAATGATGACGAGGGAATATCCCTCATCAGACATGAAACCTTACGGACTGCGAGACATAGAATTTGTAGAAATAATCATACCGCGGGAAAAGGGGAAAGAAGTGACATTGCTTCCGGAACGCATATGGGCGGAATAAATGTGTTATAATGGTATGAACGGAATTTTAGCAGGGCTGTTATTGCCTTTCTTAGGTACGACCCTTGGAGCGGCATGCGTGTTTTTGATGAAGGAAAGCATCGCTCCGCGTCTGCAGAAGACCCTGACGGGTTTTGCTGCGGGGGTGATGGTAGCGGCTTCGGTGTGGTCGTTGCTTATCCCTTCGATAGAGATGACCGGCAAGGAGGGCTTGGGAAGCATCGTGCCGGCGATCGTAGGCTTTATGGTCGGAATATGCTTTCTCCTTTTCCTTGACAATATCATCCCTCACCAGCATATCGACAGCGATGAGAGCGAGGGTCCTAAGTCGCATCTTTCGAAGACGGCAAAATTGGTATTCGCCATCACGCTGCATAATCTGCCGGAGGGAATGGCTGTAGGCGTGGCGCTCGCGGGAGTCATGGAGCATAATTCTTATATGTCGATGGCGGGTGCAATTGCTCTTTCGATAGGAATCGCGATCCAGAATTTTCCGGAAGGTGCTATTGTGTCGATGCCGTTGCGTAGTGCAGGGAACTCGCGGAGAAAATCCTTTTTGATGGGCACGTTGAGTGGAATTGTTGAGCCAGTGGGAGCAGTACTGACCATTCTGCTTGCATCGGTGGTAGTGCCGCTGCTTCCATATTTGTTGGCGTTTGCCGCGGGAGCGATGATATATGTGGTGGTGGAGGAGCTGATACCGGAGACACAGGAAGGGGAGCATTCTAATTTGGGGACGATCGGCTTCGCTTTCGGCTTCATGCTCATGATGGCTCTTGATGTGCTGTTGGGGTAGGAATGGGGTTTTATTTATTCAGGCAATCGTAGCCGTCGTAGCCGATGGCCTTGACTTTCAGCTCCGGGGCGAGAGGCGGAAGTGGGGTGCCAAGGATTGCGGTGCAGAGACTTTCCGCTATGTCTCGAGCGAGCTGCAGACGCTTCTGCGACCATAGCAGCTGTTTCCATTCTACCCGCATTATGATGTGGTTGGCATGCTCCGTCAGACTCAGTTTGCGAAGGAAGTTATTAGGGGAGTGGGTATTATGGAATTGCTGATGGTCGAGGGTAAGATTCAGATCAGAGGCTACAGTCTTTTCCAGAGTGTCGTAAAAATTTTCATAAGTTGAGGCGTCCTTTATGAAAAGATCTTCTCCGGATGTCCGTGTGTCTCCCTTTTTGCCTCCGATGTTAAGGTGGATATTGGTCGGGTATGGTGGTTCCAGTGCTCCGCTTGACACTAAAACGGTAAGTGACCAGGCACCTTCCTTAGCCATCAATCGTTTGAGGTCGGAAGCGTACTCTTTCAGACACTCCACATCATCTTCCGAATTGAAAGCATAATAAGACTTGTATGGCGCCCTTTCGCCGACTTCGCGGCTTATGTAGTTGAACTGTCCGAGATAGGCGAGATAGAAGCAGAAATGCGACAGTCCGGGATCAACCATGTTTGAGGGAGCGATGATCGTAATGCGGGAATTCCGGTCGATGCAGCAGCCATATGGAGTGTTCTGCGGATAATGCTCGACTGCAATGCGGTCTGCCACATAGTCACCGTCGTCGGTCGGCACAGTCGCGGCAAGGTTGACTATCCGGAATCCGGGGCCGTGAGAGACTGCTTCCTGAAGATTGTCGGATTTCATATTGAGCCGTGCTTTGAGGTCATCTACACTACGGAAGGGAGGCACTACCTGTAAGCCTGTCGGACGGTCAAGCTTACGCTCGAAGCCATTGCGCAGCTTAGCGGCATCGTTTCTGACCTCTTCTTCATGATTGCGGTTTTCTATAGCGTCGGTAAATCCGGCTCCGATTATACCGGTCGGTACTGCTACAATGGCTATGCCGAGAAGACCGACTATGCATGCGATAATCCTGCCTACTACTGTCACCGGGGGTGTATCTGCAAACTGTCCCGGATCACCTATATATTGGGCAAATGCCCACATCACGGAAACTGCACCGTTATCGTATACATCCGGCTGGGCATCATGCTCTGCAAAAAACAACACAAGGCTCAGAATGACTGTTATCACAATCAGGAACTGCATGGCTACGATAAGCTCATGGCGTTTCTCCTTGATAGCATCCGTCAGAAGATTGAATGATTTTGTATAGCGTCCTATACGTAGAGTCCGCACCACCCTTGCCGTACGCAGCGCCTTGAACGCCATCACCGGCAGAGGGAATATCCACTGGAGATAGAAAGGGAATGTAGAGAGGATATCTATGGCTCCATAGAATGTGAAGCAATATCTCAGCCTTCCTTTCCATCCCTTGAACTTAGGATTGATTATAGGGGCTACCCATATGCGGAGACAGACCTCTACCGTAAAAAAGACAAGCGTGGCTATGTCTACCCAAAATAAGACGCGGCGAAGTTTAGGATCAAGATCGAATGTGGACAGGAATATCTCGGTAGTGCTTATGAGGATCATCGCTATGATGAGCCAGTCTACCATATTATGCCATTGGCGCGTGTGCAGGTTATCGTCAAGTGCGCGTGCCAGTTTCATTTTAAAAGGCTCATCTGTATACCGTTTCTTTTCGCTCATCTGCGTCTTTTCTTTTTATTGGTTCCCAATACTGCGCCTACTATCAGCGCCCCTACCTTTCGTTCAAGACCTTGGCGAGAGGTAGGAATGCCTGTGGCGCGGGAAATTTTCTGTTTGGCCTTGGTGATTCCAAGCGCTCGTTTCCATGAGAAGGAAAGTCCGGGTATTTTCATATTTATTACATTAAGCCTAATAGATAAAGAATCAGACAAAGGAGGAGAATCAGATATCCCAGGCATCCTCCGCATCCACATCCGCCGTTATTGTTTCCACGGCTTCCGAACAGCCATTGGAGTGTCAGTACAGCTATGACACCTTTCCAGAAATCTTTCATGAAGACTTATTTCGGTGCGCGGGTCTTGTTGAGCTGAGCCTGCGCTATCTGCCGCTTAATGGATTCAATGTTGCGTTTATGACTTTCAGCACGGTCTACCTTGCTCTTCCGGTAGGAAGCCTTTGATGTAGGCGATGAAGCGTTTGCGATCATTCGTGCATACGATTCATTGTCGCGCTTCATTGCCTCCTTCTCGCGTGCCATTCTTGCACGGAGATCGATTATCTGTTTCTGATAATACGCCTTTGTACTCATAGTCAATCAATGATTAGGTAAAAAATCATAGAAAGCCACCATGACGATATAGAGGTGAATGGAGGCTTTCTATAAAATGAATTCCTTATTTCTTTGCGGCTGCTGCGAGGGTATCGTCGTCGTTAGCAAGCTTGGTGTTGGCTGCGTTTGCCACCTGCACGCCGATGCCGTATGCGTCTGCCACCATTTTTTCGAAGCTTCCCACCTTGCGGTTTGAGCCTACGGTGATCTCACCACCTTTGGCGCCCTCAGCGCGGATTGAAGCAAGCGTAGCGTCGTCCTTAGCCGGAGCCTTGCATGAGAGTGTGGTGTAAACTCTCAGTGTGAGACCGAATGTCTCCTTGAATTTTTCCTTCAGGCTCTTCACTTTCATGCGGCCGTCGATCTTGAAATCTGCCATGATTAATTATGCTTAAAGAGTTTTTGTTATTTTTTTCGTGAGGCAATTATCTGTTGAGCCATTTTTGCGGCTTTTTCCGGATCAAAATGATCGCCTAAGAGCTTGGCAGCCTTTTCATTTGCCTTAGCAATGTCAGAGCTGCTGAAAAGACTTTTGGCGGAATTGAATGCCATAGTCAGAAGAGCTGTGTCATCGACAAATCCGATCGGTGTCACATCCGGAATCAGATCTATCGGAGTGACGAAATAGACTATGGCGCCAATCAAGACCGCAATATCCAGGAAATTACCATTATTATTTTGATTTTCCATTACATTCTGAATTATGGGAACCGGTGATTTTCGATTCAATAGAGTAATAGATTGTCAAGACCATGACAATGAGGTCTTGGCCGGCTTTCGCGGCGGTCTTTGAAAGCTTGTCCCACATTGCATCAGCATCGAAGTCATCCGCCATTTTCCTGAGCTTGTCAGGCATGCCTTCAGCCCATTCCGTAAGTTCTTTGGCAGAAGTGCCTACAGTCTCCGTCAATGATGAAAAACCATCTGAGACCTTACCAAGGATGTTGCTCCCTTCAGCTGATGCCTTTTGAGAAAAATCAGCAAACTCTTTGGATGCCTTTTCAGAAATTTCTGAAAATTCCGCAGATGCCTTTTCAGACAGATCCTTAGCGGTCTTAGATGCATTTTCAATCGCTTGCACTGCCGCCTTCCTTGCGTTTTCAGCCGCATCCTTAGCTTTCTCACTTATTTTATCGAAAAATCCCATATTACAAAATCCCTTGTGGTGTAGGTATGGTAATCAATCATAATGTCAGGAGGTATGTGAGTGCGAACCCGGACATACTGAATTCGGGAATGCCTGACGCAGGGACTCTCTTTATTCGTCTTCGGGTTCGAATGATACTTCGAGTTCGGGTTCTGACTTCACGAGGTCGCAGAGCATGAGCACTGCCGCGTCCTGGTCGATGTCAAGGGCTTCGGCAAGAGCGAGAAGGTTGTGGACCTCATTGTAGGTTAGGACATTATCGCAGAGTGCCATCTGGAGAAGGGCCTGGAATACCTCGCCGGTCTCTTCGTCGTTTACTTTTGCGGCGTGCTTCACGGCATAGTCTGTGGCCTTCTGCTCGTCAAGGTTCTTCAGTTCGACGAGAGCAGCGGTGACATTCATTGTGAGTTCCTTCTCAGGGATTCCGAGTGCTTCCGCGATCTCGCTGAGGGTTGTGCGCTCCACGTCGGAGTAGTCTCCATCAGCCCAGATGATGGCGGCAAGGATGGATGCTAATGTTATGGTAGGTGTCTGCATGATTATTCGTTTGAATTATTTGAAAAGACGTTTCAGGCGGTTTACGAGAGAGTTCTTTGACTTGCGGGCCTTAGCCATGCGCTCGCAGATGGCTTTCCCTTCCTTGGTGCGTTTGTCGACCTTACCGGAAGCGGTCTTCTTCAGTGTTGATGTCTGCTTTTTTGGAGTTGATGATTTTGCCTTGGCGGCGCGTGCCTTGACAAGACGCTCCTTGAGTTCCTTATACTCCTTGGTGCGCTTGTCCATCTTGCCGGAGGCGGTTGTCTTTACTGCCATAGTATGTTATCTTTGTTAATTACTCTTTATGGAAAAATTGTCTGAATGAGTTTCCTATTTTGTGTAGGGATTATAATAAGCCTTACCTAACTGCCAGAGATATCGATCGATATCCTTATAATTATAGTCCTGCAGACCGAATGCTTGCCTTACATCTTCTATAGCCCCTACGAATGTCTCATAATCCTTAAGGCTATCTCTGTTCTTGAACTTCACCAACTTGGGAAACTTGCGATGAAGAAACATCAATACATCTGCCACATATCGGTCATAGATCGGGAAGAGCTCAGGGTAATGGTGTGAACAATATTTTGTGGCGAACGAATAATT
>JAIDUH010000187.1 GCA_029060285.1 Muribaculaceae bacterium
TTCTTTCTCAGTCTTTTCTTACGCTTGTGCGTAGCCATCTTGTGGCCTTTTCTTTTCTTTCCGCTGGGCATAATAATAGATATTTTATGATATGTTTTTAATGAAAATCTTCCGATTTATAATGAGTCAAGAAGCCAACATTATGTCTCGTCTTGATTTGCGACTGCAAATATCGTGATTTTTTTTGAAATAATCACTATTTTCGGGCTAAAAAATACGTTTAATATGCAAAATTAGTGTTATCTTTGCAGAAAAAGACGAAACATGACCCCTAAATGGATATTTTTTGACCTCGACGACACCCTTTTCGACTTCTCTAAGGCATCACTGCTTTCACTTCAAAAATTATGGGATGAGACATCCGAGATAAGAGAGAGATTCGATAATCTGAATGCTTTTCTCGAAAATTACCATACCAACAACAAGCATATGTGGGAGCTTCATGAAAGCGGAAAGATTACAGCTGATTTCCTGAAAGGAGAACGCTTTCGCCTGACGATTGCTCCCGATCGCAACGATTTTGAAATTCAGAAATTCTCGCGCAATCTCAACGACAGATATCTCAGACATCTTGGAGAATGCAATGCCCCGATGGAAGGAGCCAAGGAGTTACTTCAGTATATCTCCCGGAAGCGCCTCATTGGAATCCTGACAAACGGATTTACAGAAGTGCAATACCGAAAGATCCAAACAACAGGTCTTGACCGCTATATTCAACGAATGATAATAAGCGATGAAATCGGGATCCAAAAGCCCGACTCAAGATTGTTTCGCCATGCAGAGCAAGCTACGGGTGCAACCCCGCAGTCGACAATCATGGTTGGCGACAATCCCGACAACGATATGCAAGGTGCCTTAAACGCCGGATGGCATGCCATCTATTTCAACCGCAAACAAAAGCCATTTGCGTCTGCGTCACATCACTTCCTCGGGCAAATCGATTCCTTCAAAGATATACCGGACCCCATTCTAGAATCATTGTAGAGACTGACGGCTCTTCAACCAGAGAATCTTGCTTACAGCTAATCAAATGTCAACCCCGACACTCCAGACAACCTCCCGTAAAGGCTTTCTGCATCATCAAGCCGGATGGAAAGCTTCATCGAGCAAGAATTGTCAAATTGCTGGCTTACTATCTCTGCACCTGTAGATTTCACCACCTTCATAACGTCGTTCATTGCCATGTAGGGGAAATTGAAGGAAAATAGCTGTTGCCTTACACATTCCTTTATACCGGAATCTTCAAGAGCGAGCGAGGCTGCTTCCTTGTATGCAGCTATCAGACCGGGAGTCCCCAATTTAATACCTCCGAAATATCTGACAACTCCCACTGCCACATCAGTAAGCCCAAGAGAATTTATCTGACCAAGAATCGGTTTCCCGGCAGTTCCGGATGGTTCGCCATTGTCATTAGCTTGCCATTCCTTTCGCTCAGGTCCTATGACATAGGCCCAGCATACATGGCGAGCATCATGATACTCATTTTGCAAAGCTTTCAAACGTGCTTTGGCTTCATCAGCAGTAACCACATGATATGCAAAAGAGAGGAATCGGCTTTTTCTCTCCGTAAACTTGCCGGTTCCCTCCCTTTCAATTGTAAGATATACGTCAGCCATTATTTCAGCCAAATATGTTTACAGCATCTTGTGTCGTCTTGGGATAAAGAAGCATTCCTGACGCGACTTCAGTAGCAACAGCCTCGCCAAGTGACTCCTTCACGATCTCCAATGCCCAAAGTGTAGCACTGGAGGGTCCGTTGGCAGTGACATACTTTCCGGAAACCACTACCTTGTCGGGCTCGTGGATACCATCTACAACTTTTCCTTCAAAACTCGGATAGCAAGTAAACTTCTCCCCTTTCAACACACCCAGCTGTCCGAGCACTTCTCCGGGAGCTGCACAGATTGCTGCCATACGTCCTTTTTCTGACTCCGCCTGATTTTTGATCAGTCCCTGTAGTGGGGCAAATTCGTAAAGATTAGTCGCTCCGGGGAGACCTCCGGGGAATATCAACCATTCAGCATCAGTAAAGAGGGTGCTATCATAAAGCACATCTGCTACAACCGTAATGCCATGAGCTCCCTTCACCTGAAGAGAAGCCGTAATAGACACTGTCTTCACGTCCATCCCGGCACGCCGAAGAATGTCAATTACAGAGATGGCCTCTATCTCCTCAAAGCCATCTGCTAAAAATACAAATGATTCTTTCATGATAATTAAGTTGACTAAAGATGCCAAGACTCCTGACGCCTTACAGACGCCAAGAGCCATAGCATTATTAACTGTTTTTTTTTCTATTTAATCAATAATCCAATCGTTGATCGTTAATCGTTGATCGTTAGAATACTCCTTGAGCATGCATTGCCTTAGCGACTTTAAGGAAGCCGGCTGTATTGGCACCTTTCACATAATTGACAAAGCCATCTTCGGTCTTCCCATACTTCACACACTGCTCATGGATATCCTTCATGATTTCCTGAAGTTTCTCATCTACTTCCTCGGCAGTCCATTTCATCTTCTGGGCATTCTGAGCCATCTCAAGACCGGAAACCGACACACCACCGGCATTTGCAGCTTTGCCTGGTGCATACAGGATCTTTGCCTTAAGGAACTCAGCTACAGCCTCACGGGTTGATGGCATATTGGCACCTTCGCTTACTGCTATTACTCCACCATCAACAAGTGCTTTCGCCTCTTCTCCATTGATTTCATTCTGAGTGGCAGATGGCATTGCGATGTCATATTTCATAAGTGTCCATGGACGCTTGCCGCTATAATATGGAAGGTTTTCGTTGGCTGCATATTCGCTGCAACGGCCACGGAAATATATCTTATGCTCGAAAAGACGATCAAACTGCTCTTGTGTCATTCCTTCCGGGAAAAGAACGGTTCCTTCACTGTCGCTCATCGACATCACCTTTGCTCCGAGTTTAAGGAGTTTTTCAGCTGTATAGAGCGCAACATTGCCCGAGCCTGAAATTGCGACCTTCTTATCCTTGATGTCAATGCCCTTAGTGGCAAGCATGTTGAGAAGGAAGTAGACATTGCCGTAGCCGGTAGCCTCAGGACGCATCAGGGAGCCTCCGAAGTCAAGGCCTTTGCCGGTAAATGTACCTGTGAACTCGCGCTGCATCTTCTTATACCATCCAAACATATAGCCTACTTCGCGACCACCAACACCTATATCGCCTGCCGGGACATCGGTATCAGCCCCAATATGACGTGAAAGCTCCTGCATGAAAGCCTGGCAGAAACGCATCACCTCCATATCGCTCTTTCCACGAGGAGAGAAGTCGCTGCCACCTTTTGCACCACCCATGGCAAGAGTAGTAAGAGAATTCTTGAAAGTCTGCTCGAAAGCAAGGAACTTCAGGATTGAGAGATTTACAGAAGAGTGGAAACGTATGCCACCTTTATATGGACCAATAGCATTATTATGCTGAACACGATAGCCCATATTTGTGCGCACCTTACCTTTATCATCGATCCATGACACACGGAATGTGTAAATGCGGTCTGGAATGCAAAGACGCTCGATTAGATTGACATTCTCGAACGCCGGATATTCATTATATACGTCTTCGATAGATTCGATCACTTCTTCTACAGCCTGAAGATATTCCGGCTCGTTTGGAAATCTTCTCTGCAATTCTGCAAGAAACTCTTGTGCTTTCATCTTTTTACCAATTTGTTGTTATGTAGAAATGGAGACGCTACTGTTCGAAATCTCCAATCATTTTAGTTTTCGACTGCAAAGTTAGCAAAAATATTTCATTCTACAAAACTTTATAACTTTTTTCTCATATTTTCAAATTTACCGAACCATCACAACCATTCCATCAATCGTACTGGCGTGGCATTTATGTCATATAAATAATTTTCAGTTAAAGTGTATAATGACCATAAAATGTCGTTTATTAAATCCTATCTATAAAGTTGACTCTTTGACGTTGTTTATATTTTTGTGGATATTCAAACGACATTTTTAATAAAAGCAAGAGTAGTTATAAAAAAATTTCGTAACTTTGTCTTTACAATCATCGTTAAACGGTTTCCATGAACACATCAAGGCAAAATACAATTTTCATATCCAATGAATTATGTGCATTATTCCTACTCTTATGCCTGACAGCACTGTCCGGTTGCACCAACAATAAGTCATGGCAGAAAAGCCAAGGCATGATCTGGAATACTGTCTGGCATGCGACGTATTATGGAGATCCTGATGCCTTGTCTGCTGCAATTGATTCTCTTAAATCTGTAGAACATAGTCTTTCTGTATTTGATGATAATTCTTTGGTTTCATTTATCAATGATAATGATTCCGGACCGGTAGACCATCATCTCAAAAAGGTATATGAAATGTCTGTCAAAGTCAATGAGGCAAGCAACGGACTCTTTGATCCCACAATCTCTCCTCTAATCGAGGCATGGGGGTTTGGTGAAAATCGTGTCCCGGCAGCCGATTCTGCCCTGGTGGCTTCATTGCTTCCATCGGTAGGCATAGGACTGACAAGAATAGAAAATGGAGTGTTATATAAATCTTCTCCTCAGACGGCTTTCAATTTTTCAGCAATAGCAAAAGGCTACGGTGTCGACACAGCGGCAAAGACTTTGATAGATTTGGGTTGCAACGATTTGATGTTTGAAATTGGAGGTGAAGTGGTATGTAGAGGTCTCAATCCGGCTGGGAAGAAATGGAGAATATTGATTGAGATTCCTGACGAAGAGTATCTAAAGGAGGTATTCAAGAATGAGAATAAACCTACATTCGCAGATAATCTGATAGTGGAACTCAATGATGAAGCTCTTGCCACTTCCGGCAACTACCGTAATTATCATTCTGATTCCGGTCAGACTTTCGGACATACAATTTCCCCCAAAACAGGTTATCCTGTAAAGACTGATATACTCAGTGCCTCTGTCATAGCGCCGACATGTATGGAAGCGGATGCCATGGCCACGGCTTGCATGGCGATGGGCTCAAAAGATGCACTGGCTATGCTGCTTGAAGAGGGACTTGCAGGTGCTTTCATTCTTTATTCCGGAGAAGTGATGGTCAATGAAAAGATGAGGGAACATCTTGCCAATGAACACTGATGACATATATAAGATGAAACGAAGCCTATATTCTTCCATATGTATCATTTTACTTGGCGTCGCCATCTGGTGGATGGCGGCAAATGTAGTATGGCTCGGGGATGATCTCGACTACAAATACATGATGAGAGGAGAAATATGGCAATCCTGGGGCAAGATCAGATCTGTAAAGGCTTTCTTTGAATCGCAGCTCGTGCATTATCAACACGTCAACGGGAGGTTTGTCGCCCACTCCCTTGTTCAGCTATTCAACGCATATTTAGGGCAACCGGCATTCGCCATATGCAATGCAATAGTATATTCTCTTTTCGCTCTGAGTATCGCTAAGGTTGGGAATGTAAGTTTTAAGCAAAATCCCCAAGGTATACTTTCAGCCATTAGCATTGCAGTTCTTTTTTTCATCACCAAGATGATGCCGACATGCCAGATTGGATACATTTGGGGAATGCTTGTCAATATCTTATGGTTATTTCTTTTTTTCCGCAAGAATAAGCCTTCTTGGCCATACACCATCAGCATGTCGATTGCAGGAATAATTGTAGGCAACTGGCAAGAATCCATCTCATTAGGGGTGTGCTCGGGAGTCGGAGTATGGTGGTTCATACAGGCAATGGAATGTATTAAGTCAAATTGGAGTAACTTCGACTGGCGCAGAAGCTGGATTTTGGCAGGATGTGTAGCAGGAACCGCATCCAATTGTCTTGCTCCTTCAACTATAGGTCGCACAGCTGGAATCGTACTTCCTATCGGCGACCAACTCATGATAACCGCATATTCTCTTCCTGCCGTTATCATTTTAATAGTGGTTATCCTGACTTTAAAATCTTCATATCAGAAGCTTTGGCTGTTTTCTTTCAGCGACAGCAATCATTCTATCCCCAATGGAGTGATTATGATAGCGATGATTGCGCTGATATGCTTTAATGCCATAATCGGGATATACTCAAACCGTCAGCTTTTCGGGGCAAATTTATTTGCTTCTATCCTGATACTCAGAATAATCCCAAAGCATAGATTTTGCGCTTTTATAAATGCTGTTGCATCCGTTGCAGTCATAGCTTTCTGGATATTGATGATAAAGGGAATAGAGGAAGTAAGGCAGCAATATGATGAGATAGTGAAAATCCACAAGGATTCTGAAGACGGAAGTGTCTACATCGACCGCCAAAGGGTATTGACTCTTGGATTTCCACTAAGAGCCAAATATTACGAAGACATATTAGGGCAGTTTGACAATGACATACATCATTCAATGATGAAAGATTTCAAGCACGTAAGGAAAGGACGGACTCTAAAGATTAAACCCACATTGGGTCTTGATAGCGAGAAAATAGAGAAATACGCTCCTGGACATTTCAATGTGACACTAAAAGAGCCTCCCCAAGGGGAGACTCCAAGAGAAGTTATTGTATATGGGCATTATTTCATTCCAGCATTGAAATCAACTCCAAGAAAAATAAAAGTGACTAATTACTCCAAACGTCGCCCACCTTATGGGACAACCGTAATAATCCCCGAATTTCCCTTCTTCACAGCAGATTCATTAGAAATAATACCTCAATAATCTATCATCATAGCTTGGGATTGGGGACAAACCAACCGATAGTAACGCCAAAATTCCAACCATTCAAAGGAGAACAATAAGACGAGAAAACTGATATAGTGGCAAATGGCAAAGTGCCGACTATACTGATACGTCCTAAAAATTCCGTCTTGTGGAATGGAACTTGCCATTCGGATAAATCTTTATACTTAGTGAAGGCATAGGCCTCACCTCGCAACTGGATTCGTTGGAAAAGTTTCCAGACCGGAATTGCCCCTAACGCCACATATTCGTCCCCCATAAGCTCGGGGACATAGCAATTGTCCATAGATTGAAGAGGCACGAATGAATAAGAAGTCATCAGGTCGGTCTTTCTATCACTGAAACGCTTGCCGACCGATATGCCACCTTGCGCAAGAACACCGATATTGAAATTTCCAGTCAAAGAATAGTAGTTATTCCAAAGTAAATCCAATTTTCCTCTCCAAAGTGATTCGTTGGCATAATTTTTACCATCTTCAAGCCTGCATTTTGATTGCATTCGCATTCCACTCAATGAAGCATACACCCTTCGCCCGTTTTCGGGGAAGGTCCTGTCGCTAAGAGTATTAAATTCATATTCCAGCATACCCTTCGCTGTCTTCACCTTATATTGCTCCCCATAAGCGGCAGAGACCTTGAAGAGAGCAGACCTTCCTTGCCCTATCTCATAGGCAGCCCTGATGAAATTTATATTTGAAACAAATGACTCTATTTCTTTGCTGCTGAAGAAGAACGGAAGATTGTCATAGTATTTCTTTTTTGAAGCAACCCCTTCTAAGGAAATATACGACGGATTGTAGGAATTAAGTCGTATCCTGCCATTGATCTGGGCCGCAATATATGACTGTCCTCCCCAAAGGGAAAGTTGCGCGTCAAGTGAATTTTTCTTTATTGAATGATATCCTATTCCGGCGTATATGTAGCTTCCCACTCCCGTGGAAAGCCAGCCGCCAGCTGATGCGCGCCATGGCCGCTTGATGTCAGCTTTCAAGATGAGTTCATCCCCATTTGCCTCCGGCAAGAGTTCTGATACATCTCCTTGAGAGATCACATTATAATATGCTTCCTCCACATCGTCCATCGTTATCCGGTCTTTGTGTTTCTCTCTGCTTGTGAACACCGATACAAGATAATCTCGCTCTTTACCAGACACTCCGGGTGTGGAAACAGAAGTGAATGTAACTTCAGGCACTTTCTCTGCAAAACGAGCCCTTCTTTCATTTACTTCAGAAAGGGGCCTACGAGCTTTAAGGCGTGATTTAATTGAATCCACCCACTGCAAGCCGGTTTGATATCCGATATTATAGATTTCCTGGGCCTCGTCGAAAGAAAGGACTCCGAAATTTGTAACCGGGACCTGGATCTTTATTCCCAACTTCGGGTCAAGAGAATAGTCATTATTCTGTATGATAAGATCCTCAAGTTCGGAATACATGTTGTTCACGTTTGGCTTCCCGTCGGGTTTTGAAACGGATACTCCAATTATGAAATCAGGATGAAAATCTTCTTGCATCACGTCCACAGGGAAATTATCATAGATACCCCCGTCAAATGCAAGTATACTGTCAACCATAATAGATCTATAGACAAGAGGGAAAGACATCGAGCCTCTTACAGACTCTCCGAGCGAACCTTGCCTGCAGACTACCTTATGCTTCTTATATACATCTGAAAAGACACAGCGGAATGGTACAAAAAGATTGTCAAAATCTCCTCCACATACTTTTGTATAAGGAGTGAAAAGTTTGAGAAACTCAATGTTCATTGGGGTCGGATCAATAAGACTCTTGGGAAGCACTTGAGATGCGATATTGACGTTTTCTCCGCCAAAACTGATTTTTCCCCATTCGGGTGTAGGATCAGGGGTGCTGACAAAAGAGATGTTTTTCTTATTGATTGTTCCGCTGCTCCAATCAAGAAAATCTTTAGAAGTCATCATATTGAGCATTGAATCAGGAGACCAGCCACAACAATAGAGTGAGCCGACTATTGATCCCATTGATGTGCCAGCCACGCAATCGATGGGTATATCATTATCTTCCAATGCTTTAATAACTCCTACATGGGCGACACCCTTTGCACCGCCTCCACTCAAAACGAGTCCGACCTTGTCGGCAGCCTGCATCGATGCAGTTGCCAACAAGGTCGCTAATATGACTAAGGTTTTGTTTTTCATAATAATAGTATATAGTAGATCGTGACTTTATACTATTATCAACAAACAAATCCGAATTTTGATTAACAAAAGTTAAATTTTTCTTAACCGAGCATATTTATCTTTTGTTGAATCTGCTCTATATCCTGCTCAATGAGTTTAATTTTCCGTTCCAGATCTTTCAGCATGGAGTTGCCTGCACTCGACTTGATATTGAAGAAGCCCATATTGTTTTGATATGTCTTCAAATCATTGCGTTTTGCCTCGAGCTGACGTAAGAGATAATCCTTCTCACGCTTCACCTTTGTTGAGTCGTCTTTAATGTCTTCCATCTTCTGCTCGAATCTGCGCATGTTGTTGCGGCTTTCGCGAGAATCAAGGGAGTTGTAGATCTTGTCGCATATTTCGCGATATTCTGTTCTCAGTTGGTCTTTTAACTTGAAGGGCACGTGACCAATGGCGTTCCATTTCTCTTGAAGTTCACGCACGAGAGGAAGGAGCTGCTTGCGATCCATTTCTATATCAAGTTCCTTGAGCTGAGCTATGACGTTACGCTTAGCCTCGAGATTGACATTTTCCTCTTTCCGGCGATCACCGGTTTCAGCCTTTCTGCGATCGAAAACTGCATTGCAGGCAGCCGTAAACCTATTCCATATCTCATCAGAATGGCGTCGGCCTGCACTTCCGATTGTCTTCCATTCATCGCGAAGTTTCTGAACCTCGGCAACTGCTGCAGAAATCTTTTCTTGGGATGCAAGGGCTTCAGCCTTTTCACAAAGCTCGGTCTTCTTCTTGAGATTCTCGTTGTATTCATCTTTGATCTTATGGAAGAAATCTGCTTTTGCCTTAAAGAAAATGTCGCATGCATTGCGGAACCTATTGTAGAGAGCCGCATTGTTTTTCCTGGAAGCAAAGCCTGTCTCTTTCCAGCGAGCCTGAAGGTCGATCACTTTCTTCGTGGCTTCATCCCATGCGTTGAAAGATTCCGGAAGAGTCACCATAATGGTCTCCACTTCCTCACAAAGCTTTAGTTTTGCTTCTTCATTCGCAGCTTCATTGGCCTTTCGACCTTCAAAATATTCCTGATGGCGCTTTCTAACTACTGATGACGCATCTCTGAACTCCTCCCAAAGGGGTTCGCGATATTCTTTAGCTACCGGACCGGTCTCTCGCCATTCATTGTGGAGTATCATCAGTTTGTTGATGGCGTCCACTACGTCAGGATTATCTGCCAGAGCCTTAGCCTGGTCTACAAGCTGGCGCTTTGCCTCAAGATTTTTCTTGAAGTCAAGGTCGCGGAGTTCTTTGTTCATCTTGAGCTGATCGTAGAAAAGCTCAACTGAAGTCTGAAATTCCTTCCAAAGGGCAGTGACAGCTGTATCGGGCAGATCAGCCTTCTCTTTAAATTGCTTTTGGAGATCCTGGAATTTCTGGAAATTGACGTTGACGTTATCTATATCTGAGGCAATTTCCTTAATGCTATTCAAGATAGCTTGTTTCTCCACAAGATTTGCCTCCCTTGCTTTTTGGTCGGCTTCAAGCCATGCAGCGCGAATGTCGCGGAAACGAGCGAAAAGATCGCGAACTTCAGCTTCCCCTTCATCGGGAACGGAAACGAACTCCTCAGGCTTTCCGCCCTCTGCAATATGCTTCTCGAGTTCAGCAAGCGTCTCCTTATTGCGAAGGGCGAAATAAGCACCCTTGATAGCCTGGGCTTCATGATGCTCTGTAGCTCTTTCCTCCTCCACTATGGAGCGGAGCGCTTCGATAAGTTCAGTTTTTGACATTTCTGAAAAGCGAGGTGCACGCTCTTCTTCTTCTAATTCAGGAGTCTTTACGTCTTCAGGCGTAACTCCGGCGGTGGGTTCAGGAAGTTCCACTTCTGAAACATTCTTTACTTCGTCAGTCATGGCACGATGTGGTTATGTTGATATTTATTCTTCTACTTTTATTGATATTATACGGATATCTTCTACAGGACGGTCGCGGCCATCAGTTTCAGCCTTCTGGATTTTCTCCACTACATCCATTCCTTCAAGAACTTCTCCGAATACTGTATATTGTCCGTCAAGGTGAGGTGTGCCTCCTATCGTGGTATAGTCGCGCACCTGCTCTTCTGTCATGGTGACAGGATGCACATTTGCTTCTGTTTCCTTGATCAGCTCTTGACGAAGATTTTCAAGACCTACAGAATCTTTCGCCATCCGGAGCTGTTTGATAGTATCCATATGTTGCATCTGAAGCTTCATGAAATAAGATTGTAACTGCTTTTGAACCGATGCTTCTTCCATCCTTGAAAGTTGCTGAGGAATATACTTCTTGCCGGTCACTATATAAAATTGGCTTCCCGAGCTCTTTCGCTCCGGATTCATTTCATCGCCTGTGCGTGCGGCTGCCAATGCTCCGTACTTATGATAGTGATTCGGATAGACTATTTCAGCAGGAATGGTATAGCCGGGGCCTCCTGAACCAAGCATAGCTCCCGCAGGCGCTTCCTTAGATTCGGGGTCGCCGGTCTGCACCATAAAGTCATTGATCACGCGATGGAAGAGCACTCCATCATAGTATCCTTCTTTTGCAAGCTTTAAGAAATTATCACGGTGAAGTGGAGTGTCGTCGTAAAGACGAATCTTGATGTTTCCAGCCGTAGTTGCCACATCAAGTGTTGGGCCGGCGGGAATTTCGCTTTGAGCTGCAACTGCGTTCATTTCCTTATTTTGTGGTTCTTGTCCTCCCGGTGTGCCGCTTCCTGTTGCAAAGGCTGCCGTTGCAATCAATGCCACGACACCTACTGAGGCTAAAGATATGATTGTCTTTCTTTTCATTAATGTCTCGTATGATTTTAGATACCATTGCCGGGATAGATTCGCTTATAAATCCGCCTGAATGTATCGTCTGAAGCCTTTAGTTCTTCAGCCCTCTCCTTATAATCTACACCCCAAATTGCTTGTAGAAGAGATCCTATATAGCGGCGCTCCCGGTCTTTTTCTATGGCCCCCTCCACCAATGGAGTGACCCATCCTGCAAACTTTTCACGGTCTACAGCACATAGGAATCGGGCTGTAGAGGCAAGAAATTGTCCGGTTATGTCTACTCGACGAAGATTATCGACAAGTTCCGGCATACAGTCGATACATGTATCCACATTATTGACTATATAGTCGTATGTTGCCATCCCATCATTATCCCCACTCAGGTTTTTCAATGTTTCACTCATATTTCTTCTGATTTCTCCCCATCCGAAGCCACGTTGGCTCCGTCCTTAGGGAATATCAAAGCGCAAATTTACACAAAATAATCGAAATAAATGGATTTTCCTCAAAAAAAATTATTTTTCTATCCAATTTCATTTGAATTATGTTTTACTTTTATAGGATTTTCACTAAAAGTCGAAGAAAAGTGGACCGCTCAGACAATAAAATAATAGTTATAGGAAGACAATACGGCGGCTCCGGCAGGAAAACGGGCCGGGCTCTTGCCGATGCCCTCGGTCTCCCCTATTTTGACAAGGAGATCATCAATAAAGTGGCTGCCAAATATGGATATGATCCTGACATACTGCATAGGGCTGATGAAAAAAAGCCTTCTCCTTTCAGGAGCATGCTGCTCGGCAAATACGGAGTGATGGACATGTATGCTACGTCACCTCTAAGCAGAGAATCCCTCTATGAAGCGCAGACAAATGTGATTCGGCAGATATGCAACGAAGGCAGCTGTGTGATTGTAGGACGTACTGCAGATTATATCATGCGTGAGCATCCGGGACTCGTCAGCGTGTTTATTCACGCTCCCAAGGAATGGCGGGCCAACAATCTGATAAACCGCGGGGAAGCATCATCCCTGCAAGAAGCTCTCATTAAGATAAAGAAAGCGGATAGCGACAGGGAAGGCTATTATAATTATTTCACTGGAAGGAATTGGGGCACTGCAGACAATTATCATCTCACTGTCGATGCTTCGTTGCTCGATCCGGAAGAAATGGTAGCCCTGATAGCCCGATATGTCGACAAACGCAAAAAAGAAAGTTGAGAAATCGAACCATTCGGCTGTCACCAATGTAATAATATTTGTGCAGAAGAGAGGTCTGTCGCTTCATGCCGGGCGCATGAAGAGGAAAGTCCGGGCAACACAGAGCACCATACTTGG
>JAIDUH010000188.1 GCA_029060285.1 Muribaculaceae bacterium
ATGCCCGCATCGCTCCTTCTTCATGAAGAAAAATCCGCTCGAAAACCTGACGAAATCTTAACAGAGAAACAAGTTTAAACAACTTTAATGCAAATTTAATTAATAATCGCGAATAATCCAAAAAAATAAACCTTTACCCAACGGAAAACCGATAAGGGTCATACAGGTAGAAGTGAAATTTAGAGAAATCCCAAGAAATTCCAATGCCTCCTCAAAATATCCAATTCTCAGAACATAAAATTTGAGTGAGGTTTTGCAACACCCTCTTTTTTTGACAAATTTAATATTTATCTTAATCCGTAACATAGCATCAGGCGTTGTATATTTATATCAATCCACTGTAACCACATTAATAGACAGTCTATGAAAAGCACATTACTTCTTTCACTGTTCGCTGCCGGAACAATTCTTCCTTCAGCCGCCGCTACTTTGACTCCTGAGCAAGCCCTCGCCCGATTCAATTCAAATCGACCTCAACGAATAGCGTCAGCATCCGGCTTTTCAGCCGACAATCTTAAACTACACTCGACTTTTGGGAATCTTTATGTTTTCTCTTCCGGTAAAGGTTTTGCAGTACTTCCCAATGAAGATGCGGCTCCTGCCCTATTAGGATATTCAGATGCCGGAAAGTTCGATTTGGAAAGTAATCCATCTCTTAGAGAATGGTTTGATTTCTACAACCGTCAGCTTTCATATCTAAAGAATCATCCGGAAGAGGCTGCTTCAGCAAAGATCAGCCATAAGAGCAGAACTGAGATATCACCTCTGTTGAAGACCGAATGGAATCAGGAATATCCATACAACATACTATGTCCAAAAGTAGATGGCCATGAGACAGTCACCGGTTGCGTGGCAACGGCCATGGCACAAGTGATGAAATATCACAACTATCCTGAGCATGGTAAGGATAAACATTCATATTTTTGGCGACCTGGAGAGGAAGAACTGAGTTTCAATTATGATTCGATCCCATTCCAATGGGATCGAATGGACAATATTTACGACAAAGAAAGCTCAAATGAAGCTCGCCATGCCGTGGCTGAACTTATGCTCGGATGCGGAGTAAGCGTGAATATGCATTATGAGCCGGGTGGAAGCGGAGCAGCTACTGTGATGATGGGTGAATCGCTAATTGATATATTCGGTTATTCTAAATCACTGTGGATGCCAAACCGAGCTTACTACGGCTATGAAGAATGGGAAGATATGATTTATGCTGACCTGGCGGATGGTCTTCCGGTGTTGTATAGCGGTGCGGGAACTGACGGAGGTCATCAATTTGTATGCGATGGATACAGTTCAGACGGATTCTTCCACTTCAACTGGGGTTGGGGCGGCTTGAGCAACGGCTATTTCCTTCTGACAGCCCTTAATCCGGATCATCTTGGAGTTGGAGGCGGTGCCGGAGGATTTAACACGACGCAGATTGCAACTCTTGGAGTGCGTCCGGGAAAAGAAGGGGACAAACCTATCTATATCTTTTATAATACAGATTCCTTCTTTTCTGATGTGAAAGAAGTGAAAGAGGGTGATGATTTCAGATGTGAAGGTCAATACTTCAATTTCAGTCTTGCCACAATGCCTGAAGGAAGTCGTCTTGGATTGAAGTTCTTATCAGAATCTACAGACGAAGCTTATTTTGCAGAAGGACCAAGCGTAGAAGGTTATCACCCCGACGACGGAAGGAACGACCTCCAAGTTCGCTTTCCAAAACTTGCTGACGGCACTTATGAGATTACTCCTGTCTTGAAAGTTGATGGCAAATGGAGTCCTGTGAGAATTCCAGTAGGGCAACCACAGATGATTGTGGCTGTAGTAAAAGAAGGAATTGCAACAATCGAAAACCAAAAGCCGGCGTCAATATTTGTCTCTGACATTGAGCTTCCTGACAAACTATACAGAAACCATGAATTCCCGATGAGCTTTACAGTTGAAAACATTGGTGATGAAGAATTTTACAGTACTATTACTCCGACTCTGCTTGACAGCAGCGGGGATATAGTTTCTAAATCCACTTTCCGACCTGTCGATATTCTGACAGGAGAGAAAGAAGATATCAAGGATTATGTTGGAAAATTCACTGAACTCAAAGATCATTCGTTTGCTCCCGGCGAGTATACAATGGTATTTCGGGATGAAGCAGGCAAGAATGTAAGTGATCCAATTTTAGTGAATATCGAAGTCAATGATGATAAGACTGAAATAAAGGTCGCTGATCTTGATGTAGATGATAAAGATGACATCTCGGATCCCTCTAAGATTCACATAAGATTCAGGTTGGATTGTGAATCAGGAGTGTACTTTGGATCATTGCGATTTGATGTATTCCCTGATGATGGAGGATATGAAATTTGTGGATCAGCTTCTTCCGACATCTATCTTGGTGCGGGAGAAAGCAAAGAAGTGGATATGACTGCTGATTTCAGTCATCTGAAAGACGGGTGGTATATCGGAGCTATCTATGATGGCGGCAGGTCTATGACCGGATCAATAAGATTCCATATCCAACGAGAAACGGTAGGAGTAGAAGAAGCAGAAACAGAAGCCGAAAACTCAGAAATCTATGATTTGAATGGCATCCACCACTCCTCTCCCACTAACCCCGGTATTCTTATCATCGACGGCAAAAAAGTAATGATCAGAAACTGACATACATTTCCAACAACCTCGTAGGGACGCACGGCTCGTGCGTCCTTTTTTAACTTAAAATTTGCATATATAGATTATATATATTATATTTGCGATATAAATGCAGAAATGATA
>JAIDUH010000189.1 GCA_029060285.1 Muribaculaceae bacterium
TGGTTCCGTTTGTGAGAGTTCGAGTCTTTCCAAGGCAACACTTATACCTTCGATGTGAATCGAGGGTATTTTTGTTTCCCATTACGCAAAAATTCATAATTTCTCTATGGAATATCAAAAAAAATCCTTAATTTTGTAATCGATTTCAGCATCTAAAAAATAAAGTTCCATATGGCACACTTGAATATTCTCGGAATGGGCGTGGCTTTGGTCACACCTTTCACTAAAAATAAAGAAATTGATTACCCTGCCCTCAACAGGGTCATTGACCATGTCGTGGATAATGGTGCTGACTTTCTTGTTGTCCTCGGCACGACTGGCGAAACTCCTGCCCTCTTCCCAGAAGAAAAAATTTCCATAAAAAGATTTATAAAAGAGAAGACAGGAGGAAGGATTCCTCTCGTGATCGGGATAGGCGGCAACAACACAGCAGAAATAGACAAGCAACTAAAAGAGGAAGACTTGACAGGATATTCAGCAATTCTTTCTGTGGTGCCCCCTTACAACAAACCGTCGCAAGAGGGAATCTACTGTCATTTCAAAGCCATAGCAGAAGCTTCTCCTCTTCCAGTCATATTATACAATGTCCCGGGGCGTACAGGTATCAATATGACAGCCGACACTACACTGCGTCTTGCTCGCGAACTGCCAAATATCATAGGAATAAAAGAAGCATCCGGCAATATCCATCAGATCCAAAGGCTTATTCGCGAAAAGCCTGAAGGCTTCACTGTGCTAAGCGGCGACGATGGCATGACATATCCATTGATGACTCTCGGAGCACAAGGAGTGATCTCAGTTCTGGGAAATGCGTATCCAAAGGATTTCTCGGAAATGGTGCATCTATGCCTCGAAGGCAACTACATAGAGGCTGTAGATTATCATTTCAAGTTTCGCGACATAATCCATCTCCTCTTCGCCGACGGCAATCCGGCCGGGGTGAAGTGTGTCATGCACGATATGGGACTCATCGAGAATGAACTGAGACTTCCACTCGTACCAGTATGTGAAAACACTGCGTCAGAAATACTTCATTGGGTCAAGAAACTTAAATGATCGACAAAGCTACCGTACAGAAGATTACCGACACCGCTGACATAGTGGAAGTCGTGAGCGACTATGTGCATCTCATCAAGCGAGGACGCAATTATGTCGGTCTATGTCCATTCCATAATGAGAAGACTCCATCATTCTCGGTCAATAGCGTGAGAAATTTCTGCTATTGTTTTTCATGCAAGAAAGGGGGATCGCCAGTCAATTTCATCATGGAGAAAGAGGGACTCTCCTACCACGACGCATTGCTGCATCTCGCCCAAAAATACGGCATCAAGGTAGAGGAAAAAGAACTGTCTGAAGATGAGCGGCGTCAGCTTAATGAACGAGAATCCCTGCTTTTGGCAAACGAATGGGCCTCCAAAAAGATGGAAAAAGCCCTGCGCGATACCGAAGAAGGAAGAGCTGTCGGTCTTCAATACTTATATCAGCGGGGAGTGACAGATGAAGCCATAAAAAAATTCAGGTTGGGATATAATCTCGACAATGGCCATTCTCTTTATGACGATGCCAAACTTGAGGGAATGGATTTAAATAGCCTTGCAGAAGTAGGCGTGCTCGGACAATCTCAAAAAACACCCGGCGCATATTACGACAGATTCAGAGGCAGAGTCATTTTCCCCGTATTGAACCCCTCCGGAAAAGTCGTTGCCCTCGGAGGTCGCGACCTGAAAGGCGGGATGGCAAAATACATCAATTCTCCGGAATCATCAATCTATAAGAAAAGCAATGAACTTTATGGTATTTTCCAGGCTAAGGGAGAGATAGCCAAGCAGGACAATTGCTTTCTTGTGGAAGGATATATGGATGTCATCGGCATGTGGCAATCCGGTATGGAAAATGTCGTGGCATCGTCCGGAACAGCACTTACCGACGGACAAATAGCAATGATCCATCGATTCACCAACAACATCACATTAATTTATGATGGAGACGCCGCAGGAATCAAGGCATCTTTGCGTGGAATCGACATGCTTCTTGCCCACAAGATGAATGTGAAGGTGCTTCTTCTTCCCGATGGACATGACCCTGACTCCTTTGCGCGTGAGCACACACCGGAACAATTCCGTGAATATGTTCAAAAACATGCCACCGATATTATAAGATTCAAAGCTCAGGTACTGCTCAAGGATGTAGGAAACGACCCACAAAAGAGAGTCGCCGCCATAGAAAGCGTTGTAAGTTCACTGGCCCATATTCCAGATAAAGTAAAGCGGAATGTCTATGTTCAGGAATGCAGCCGCATTCTCGGAGTGAGGGAGGAAGTGATCGAAGGAGCAGTAGAGAAGTCGAGAAGCGATGTCGTGGAGCGACAAATGCGTCAACGACAGACCGATGAAATAAATCGTCTTGATCAGCAGGAAACCAATCCCCAGCCGGATGTTTCGAAGCAGCTTCGTCCCACAAAGGGACGGGAAATCGTTGAGATGTATCCATATTATCCTTTTGAACGGAATATAGTCTTTCAATGCGTAAGATATGGAATAATGGACTTTTGCGAAGCTGAATTTGAAGATGGCTCCCTCGATATGCTCAGTGTGGCCGAATATGTGGCTGAAGAGATTCAGGAAGACAACATCTGGTTTTCATTCCCGGCATTTGCCAAGACCTTCAACCGTATATTAGATTTGAAAGAAGATTTCTTGAACGACAATGTGGCCTTCAATGCCAACCTTGAAAAGGAGAAGAAGGAGATGCTAAAGGTAGGTTATGACGAAATTGCATCAAGGGATCTTAATATGGAGGAGATACGGAGAGCTGAACGACTTTTGGAGGATCGTGTGAATGAAGAATTGGCTCAACGACGCTTTGAATTTGCACGATACTATGTGGAGCAAAAGCTTTCGAGCCATCATGACGACGACGTGCGTCGCACCGTGACCGAAGCAATGCATGAAGAGCAGCCTCTAAGCAATATATATATACGCAATAATCCAGTCAGCGAAAGGAAAATGGAGATCGACCGGATGAGGATGCTTGTGCCCCGTGGAGTGCTTGAATGGAAAAACGAGATGCTCAATCAAATGATACGCGCCAAGATGAAACAACTCGACAGCATGATAGGGAGAGCGAGTCATGAAGAAGAACAAAAGATTCTAATGGAGACACAAGCTCTCATGGAAAAGCGTGGACAACTCGGGAAAGTGATGGGAGACCGCACCATAGGAAAAAAAATCAAATGAAAATGTAAGTTTTTCATCTGTTTTTGCGTCTAACTCCATATATACAATATCAACTTTAGCAAGTTTCAGACAGGGGAATTTTTCCCAAATGTTTGAACACTAAATCCTAAACAATAAAATTAATGAATATACTTGAAGTAGAGAACCTGACAAAATGTTTTGGTTCGCTGAAAGCACTTGACAATGTCAGTTTCGGCATACGAGAGGGTTCGATTTGTGGAATCCTAGGACCTAATGGAGCAGGAAAGACCACTCTCCTTCGCATCATTAACGGCATACTGACCATTGACGCCGGGCGTGTTAGGATTCTCGGGGAAGATGCTTCCATCGAAGCTTCGCGCAATATAGGATACATGCCTGAAGAACGCGGCCTATACGACACAATGAGAATGTCAGACCAGATAATGTATTTCGGGCAACTAAAAGGTGGCGATCCCAAACGGCTCAGGAGCGTCATGAACGAATATCTCGAGATGTTCAATCTCAAAGGACAGGAACGTCGCCGCTTGAAGGAGCTTTCGAAAGGCAATCAGCAAAAAGTGCAGATCATCTGCACGCTTGTGCATGAACCAAAGCTTGTGATACTTGACGAACCATTCAGTGGATTCGACCCACTAAACGGACAAATTCTTCAGCAAATCCTGCAGAGACTTCAAGAAAACGGGACCACAATAATTCTCAGTTCCCACAATATGCCCGCCATCGAGGAAATGTGCAGCGATATTGTTCTTGTAGACCATGGACATATTCTTGTAGCGGATTCGATGACCAATGTCAAAGAATCGCATAAAGACAACACCTTGCTGCTAACCACCTCTTCAGAATTGTCTGAACCTCTGCTTCAAGCGACGGGAGCTATCAGCGAGATCGCAAGGATTGACAGTTTGAACTGGCGACGTGGATTTGCATATAAATTAAAGAGAAATGTCGGACACACCAATAATGATGTCCTTGATGCCGTGGCAATGCAAAGCCAGATACTTCATTTCGAAGAAGCACTGCCCTCGCTGAAAGACATTTTCATCTCATATACTTCCAACTCATCTAACCAACCAATTCAAGACAACTAAAAATGAACAAACTTAAACTTATAATAATAAACGAATATAAGACAGCCGTCACCAGAAAATCATTTTGGGTGCTGACCTTTGTCTTTCCTCTTCTCATGGTTGCATTTGGAGTGGTGATGGGTTTACTTATGTCTGATTCTGATTCATATAAGTCAATGATAGATTCAGTAAATGAATCTACCGGCCTTACCCCTGAAGAAGACTCCATGACAGCAGCAAAAGCGATGGCCATGATGGTAGGATTATTCCTGACCTTAGCCATGATGATATGCGGAAGCCAGATAATGCAGATGGTGCGTCAAGAGAAGACCAACCGAATCATGGAGTTTCTCGCCACTTGTGTCACAGGACGCACGATGTTGACAGCCAAGATAATCAGCGTAGCTCTAATAGCAGCTACGCAGGTATTGCTTTGGGCAGCATGTCTGTTGCTCTTCGGCGTAGGCGTCATTATAGTCTTTGACGTCGACATACCGTGGCACTATCTCGGACACCCTCTCCTTTGGAAGACCTTCATATGGTCTGTGCTATATTTCTTAGGTGGCTACCTTATGTTCAGTTCACTATTTGCCGCATGCGGCGCATTGACCGACAGCAATAACGAGAACCAGCAGTATCTATCTATTCTTATGATGTTTGTACTTGCATCCATGTATATTGGCATGTATGCTGTAGATCACCCCACCTCAATGCTTGCCCAGATATGTGCGTACTTCCCGTTGACTTCTCCAACGGTGGGAGCCGTCAATGCCATAACTGGCGAGGTGCCGCTCTGGAGCAGCATACTGTCGCTCATCGTGCTTTACGCATGCTCCTATGGAGCAATAGTAATTGGAGGAAAGATCTATGCATCATCAATGCTATTGAAGGGTTCTTCCCTCACTCCTAAGGCCATCATGGCATTCATAAAGGCAAAATAATCAACTTTTAACCAATGGATTTGCAAGGACGTACGGCATGTACGTCCTTAATTTTTCATATGCCGAATAATTGTTAAAAAAGAATAAAGATAGGTCAATATAACCGAAAACTCAATATTCGACTTGCAAATTTGACATTTTTTGATTAATTTTGCAATATGAGACAGAATGTGGCTATCACGTCCTGCCTAATAAAAATACGACACCATGAGCAATAACTGGAATTATCAACCACTTACACATCTGGAGCAGGAGAAAGCAGATGCTCTTCTTCCGGTATGCGGGAACGTCACCCCCATACCAGAACTGCTTATGCGCCGTGGTGTCAATACGCCTGAAGAAGCTGTGGGGTTTTTCACTCCGTCACTTGACGACCTACATGATCCATTCCTCATGCCCGACATGGACAAGGCGGTAAACCGTCTTAACAGAGCAATGGGAGCAAAGGAACGAATCATGATATACGGAGACTATGACGTAGACGGCACCACTGCAGTCGCTTTAGTATACAAATACCTTCAAAACTATTACAGCAACATAGAATACTATATTCCAACCCGCTATGAGGAAGGATATGGCATTTCACGCAAAAGTATAGAATATGCTGCTGAAAACGATGTCAAGCTTGTAGTAGTTCTTGACTGCGGCATTAAAGCCATCGAAGAAATAGCTTATGCAAAACAGCTCGGCATCGACTTTATCATATGCGACCATCACGTCCCTGACGAGGAACTGCCCCCTGCAGTAGCTATATTGAATCCTAAAATGCCCGGCTCTCCTTATCCTTGTCCCCATCTGAGCGGATGTGGAGTCGGATTCAAGTTTATGCAAGGTTTCGCAAAAAGCAATGGGCTCGGGAATCACAATGAACTGGATTCACTGCTTGATCTTGTAGCCGTCAGCATTGCGGCAGACATTGTGCCAATCGTGGGAGAAAACCGCATAATGGCTTATCATGGTCTCCGCAGGCTAAATTCAAATCCGAATCTGGGACTACGAAGCATAATACGCCTTTGCAAACTGACCAACAAGGACATAACGATATCAGATGTCATTTTCAAGATCGGTCCGCGCATCAATGCTTCCGGACGAATGCAGAGCGGCATGGAAGCCGTCGGTCTACTGGTGACCCGCGACCTTCATGATGCTTATCAACGCGGGGCAGAAATTGACCAATACAATAAAGACCGCAAGGAACTTGACAAGAAGATCACTGATGAAGCCAACGAACTTATCGAAAACAATGTCAACATAGTGCAAGGCAAGCGTTCTATAGTGATCTACAACAAGAACTGGCATAAAGGCATCATCGGAATTGTCGCATCACGCCTCACTGAACTATACTACAAGCCATCTGTAGTGCTGACTTATGCAAATGGAATGGCAACAGGCAGCAGCAGGTCGGTACAAGGATTCGACATCTATTCCGCAGTCAACTCAACCAGACATCTTCTTGAAAATTTTGGAGGTCATACTTATGCCGTCGGTCTTTCACTTAAGGAGGAAAACATACCGGAGTTCAGCAAGCTTTTTGAGGAATATGTGGCAAAAAACATACAGCCCAACCAATTGTCGCCTCAACTTGAAATCGATGCAGACATATCATTTGCCAACATCACTCCGGAACTTATGACTTGGCTTAAGAAGTTCAATCCATTTGGACCCGGCAATCAAAAACCTGTTTTCCGAACACGCAATGTTTTCGACTTCGGAACATCAAAGCTCGTGGGAAAGAACCTGGAACACATCAAGCTTGAACTTGAAGACGACAGCACAAGCCGAGTGATTTCTGCCATTGCCTTCAACATGGCACCCTATTTCGAGCATATACATGCCCACAAGCCTATCGACATCTGCTATACTATAGAACAGAACAAACATCATCATTCCGAATCAATTCAGCTAATGATCAAGGATATACGTATATCCAAATCTGAACATGATTGAAAGATGACAATCTCCAGATCCTCTCCTTGCCATATCTTTACGTCCTCTTCATCTGAATATGGAATTAGAATCTATCCTGAAGAAATATTGGGGTTATGACAGTTTCCGTCCGCTTCAGCGTGACATCATAGAAAGCGTGATGTCGGGCTGTGACACTCTTGGACTTATGCCTACGGGAGGAGGAAAATCCTTAACTTTTCAGGTGCCGGGGATGGCTTTTGAATCCGGACTGACCATAATCGTCACCCCCCTCATATCATTGATGAAAGACCAGGTCGACAATCTGAAGCGGCGGGGAATTACGGCAGTCATGCTCAACAGCGGCATGACCACAAGGGAAACCCGAATAGCTTGGGAACGTCTATGCAACGGCAGAGCGAGATTCCTGTATGTATCTCCTGAAAAACTCAGGAATACATATTTCCTTGATGAATTACGAAGACTGCCGGTCAGACTGATTGTAGTGGATGAGGCTCACTGCATATCTCAATGGGGATATGATTTCCGTCCTTCATATTTGAAAATAGCAGACCTAAGGAAGCTTCATCCGTCAGTTCCGGTGCTCGCCCTCACTGCCACTGCCACACCATTAGTAGCAGAAGACATCATGCACAACCTTGCTTTCCATGGCAACAGCAGAAAATTCAAGATGAGTTTTTCCCGCGATAACATTTCATATCTTGTGAGGCTATCGGAAAACAAATTTTATGATATTTTCCATATACTCTCCCGCACAGAAGGGAGCGGAATAGTGTATGTGCGCAGCCGACGAAAGACCAAAGAAATATCTGAGTTCCTTTCGGCTTCCGGGATCTCTGCGGAATATTATCATGCAGGACTGACATATGAATCCAAGGTGGAGCGTCAGAATGCATGGCAACATGGAAACATTCGGATAATGGTTGCGACTAATGCTTTCGGAATGGGTATCGACAAGCCTGACGTGAGAATTGTAGTGCATGCTGACTTTCCGCCTTCTCTTGAAGAATACTATCAGGAAGCGGGACGAGCCGGACGCGATGGCAAAAAGTCGTATGCGGTGCTACTTGTCTCAAAAAATGACAAATCTTCGTTACGGCGCAAGCTTTCTCTCTCGTTTCCTGAACGTGATGAGATACGCCGCATATATGAAATGGCATGTAATTTCATGAATCTTGCCATTGGCGAAGGTTATGAACGTCTCATCGAGTTTGACTTTGAACTCTTCTGCGAGACATTTCATATCCAACGTCAACAGGCCATTGCTGCGTTCCATCTTCTCTCGCAAGCAGGATATCTTGACTATATTGAGGAGACAGAAAGCAATTCAAGAGTCATGATTACCGTTGAGCGGGAGGAACTCTATGGCATTCATACTTCTACAGAGGCCGACACAACCCTTCAATGTGTGCTAAGACAATATCCGGGACTCTTTGCCGACTATGTCAAGATCAATGAGGGAATCATCAGCCGAGAGACAGGACTTGACCATGAGACCGTATATAATTCCCTTCTTGAGTTGAATCGTCTGAAAATTCTTTCTTACGTACCAAGACGGCGCACTCCGTTTGTATTTGTTTCCACATCGAGGGAGGAAAGCCGATATGTGGAAATCCGGAAGAGCATATACGAAGACCGGTTCAAGATCATGTCTGATCGCATTGAGGCTATGATTGACTATGCCTACTGCGACGACGGCTGCCGAGTAAGCAGAATGTTGGAGTATTTTGGGGAGGAAAAAGCCTGCGATTGTGGAAAGTGCGATATATGCAGAAGCAAAAAGAAATCTTCATCTCACGTATCGAAAGAAGAAATGATACGCAGGGTTTGGAAATATATGCAGATGTATCCAGCCGGAGTGACCCAAACCGTTCTTGAACAAAACTTCACGCCTGACGATCATCTTGCCGGCGATGCATTGCGTTATCTTGTGGAAGAGGGTTTTGCTGTTGAAGATCATGCCATCTACCGTCTTTCAGAATACTCACGATCATAACAATTCATAACTTATATTCAACACTTAAAGATGATAGGTCTTGCCGACTGCAATAATTTCTTCGTCAGCTGCGAGCGGACTCTTAATCCAGCTCTCGAAAACCGTGCTGTAGTCGTACTCAGCAATAACGACGGCTGCGTAGTGGCGCGCAGCAACGAGGCGAAAAGAGCAGGCATCAAGATGGGTCAACCTGCTTTTCAGATTAAGGATCTCATCCAAAGCGGAGAAATAATAGCTTTAAGTGGCAACCATCTTCTTTATAGGGAAATTAGTCTTAGGGTACACGATATCTTCAGACGATATGCACCGCTCACGCTTGATTATAGCGTCGATGAAGCTTTTCTGATAATGGATGGCATCCCCGACTCCCAACTGAAGGCCATCGGAGAAGCAATAGCTGCCAACTGCTGGGATGAACTACATATTCCGGTCACTATCGGGTTGTCTCAAGTAAACAGCTCCGAGCCCACGAGACGCTCATGAATCGAGTATGCCGTCTT
>JAIDUH010000019.1 GCA_029060285.1 Muribaculaceae bacterium
GGTGGAACTCAAATCCTGTCTATCGGAGTTTCATCACAAACCCTTTGATGTGGCTTTTATAAAGGAGGCAGAAGGCTGAATTGCCTTTTGCCTCCTTCTTTAGTAAACATACTCCAAAGACCTTAAAGCCTTTAAAGCCCTTAAGGACCTTAAACACCTTAGACCAACTAAACACTCTAAACTTCAAAACTAAAATAATATGAAAGATGTAAAAAGAACCCTTCTCGACAGGGTTTCAATCCGCCGCTATGAGCGCGAAGTAATCCCTCAGGAAACCATGGACTTCATCTATGATGCAGTCCGCAACACTCCCACAAGCTATAACGGCCAGCAATATTCTGTAATAGATATCGATGATCAGGCATTAAAAGAAAAGCTCTATGAACTTACCGGGCAAAAGCAGCTCAAGACCTGCAATCGCCTACTCATCTTTTGCTCCGACTACAATAAGATGACGCTCCTCGCGAAGAAAAAAGGAGTCGACATGCCTCCGTTTACAGACACCATGGACGGGACCATCATAGGTATCATAGATGCATCTCTGGCTATGATGAGCGCGGTAGTGGCAGCCGAGGCTTGCGGACTCGGATGCAACTGCGTAGGGTATCTTCGCACCGTCGACCCTAAGGCTGTAGCCGAGTTACTTAAACTTCCTAAAGGAGTATTCGTGGTTTGCGGTCTCGCACTTGGCATTCCTCGCGAACACCCCGACCTCAAGCCGAAACAGCAGCGTGACCTTGTATTCATGAAAAACTGCTATTCTCAGGATCCGGAGAAGTTGACTGACGGTCTTGTAGAATATGACAAGGTTGTTTCTGAATACAATCAGACCCGTGCAGGCGGCACATCTGACAACGACTGGTGCGCCCACATCATCAACTACTACGACCATGCAATGGAATATCAGATCCTCAAGTATCTTAAGGATCAGGGATATGACATCAAAAAATAGTATCTCCCATTATTCAAGATGCATCATGATATATCATGATGCATCTTGATAAATCAGGAATTAACGGCGTCCGCCGGCTTTCTGACGCATTTGCTTCATCATGGCCATCGGATTCTTGATGCCACCTGTAGCCATACGCATCATCTTTCGGGTCTCTTCAAATTGCTTCAGCAATCTGTTCACTTCCTGCAGTGAAGTGCCACTCCCCTTGGCGATTCTCTGACGGCGGGATGCATTGATGATTTCAGGATTCTGACGCTCATAGGGAGTCATAGAATAGATGATGGCCTCAATGCCTTTGAATGCATTATTATCAATGTCTATGTCTTTTATTGCTTTGCCAACACCGGGGATCATCGCAGCAAGATCCTTGATGTTACCCATCTTCTTGATCTGCTGTATTTGCTTCAGGAAATCATCGAAATCAAATTTATTCTTTCGTATTTTCTCCTGAAGACGCTCTGCTTCTTTCTGGTCGTATATTTCCTGGGCACGCTTTGCAAGCTCGACGATATCTCCCATACCGAGAATACGGTTTGCCATACCTTCAGGATTAAACTCCTGAATATCCTCCATCTTCTCGCCGATGCCGACAAATTTTATAGGTTTGTCAACTACTGTGCGTATGGAAAGTGCTGCACCGCCACGAGTATCGCCATCAAGTTTCGTGAGGATCACACCGTTGAAATCGAGACGGTCGTTGAATTCCTTTGCAGTGTTGACAGCATCTTGACCTGTCATGGAGTCAACTACAAATAGGGTCTCATCAGGATTCACAGCCTTCTTGATTGCAGCGATCTCCTGCATCATCTCCTCATCGACAGCGAGACGGCCTGCAGTATCGACTATCACAAGGTCGAGCTTATTATCCTTTGCAAATTTTATTGCATTTTGAGCGATCTCAACCGGATTCTTATTTCCGTCTTCGGTATAAACAGGTACATCTATCTGGGCTGCCAGCACCTTCAACTGCTCAATAGCAGCAGGACGATATACGTCTCCAGCCACCAACAATGGTTTCCGTCCCTTTTTCTTTAGTTTCAGAGCAAGCTTACCGGAAAATGTAGTCTTACCTGAACCCTGAAGACCGGACATAAGGATGACAGCAGGTTTCCCCTCAAGCACGAGTGGCTCTTCCTTGCCGCCCATAAGGGCGGTGAGTTCGTCATGCACGATCTTCACCATAAGCTCTTTCGGCTTAAGGGCATTGATGACGTTCTGGCCCAGGGCCTTCTGTTTTACGCTATCGGTGAAACTTTTTGCGACCTTATAGTTGACGTCGGCGTCAAGAAGAGCACGGCGAACGTCTTTCATAGTCTCGGCTATATTGATCTCGGTGATTTTTCCTTCACCCTTCAGGATCTTAAACGATCGCTCGAGTCTCTCAGAAAGATTATTAAACATATATCATTAAATATTAATGCATAATTCACAATGCATGATGCATAATAACTTGCTACTGAAATTCAGGAGATAATGCATTTATGATATTATACGTTTGATTTTTTCAGCTATTTGTTAATTATTTCAGAAGATTAGTGGCTGTGTCAGGGAAGATCACCTTAGGCTCAAACGACCTTGCCTCTTCCGGCGTCATAGATGCATAGGCTATGATGATGATGATATCGCCTACCTGTGCCTTCCTCGCTGCCGCACCATTGAGACATACTATTCCGGAGTTGGCTTTCCCGGCTATGGTGTAAGTCTCCAGTCGCTCACCATTATTATTGTTGACTACCGACACCTTCTGACCAGGCAATATTCCTGCGGCTTCAAGCAGGGCGGAGTCTACAGTTATGCTTCCGATATAGTTGAGATTGGCCTCTGTGACATGCACTCGATGGATCTTGGAGGCCAGCATTTCTATCTGCATTGCTGTTTTTATTTATATCTGATATTATCAATTAGACGTACTTTGCCACAGTATACGGTGATGCATCCTACTATGTCAGGAGATTCCGACCATTCATCCACCGGAAGAAGTGTGCGACCATCTACTATCTCAAAATATTCAACATTCATATATGGGACAGCGTCTATACGTTCTACCACCGTGTCATGGGTAGCTTGCACAGAATGATCTTTCGAATATTCGACGCTGTAAGCAAGCGCAGCGTGAATCTCAGGTGCCATCTTACGCTGTTCTTCTGTCAGAAGAGCATTGCGCGATGAGAGAGCAAGCCCATCTTCAGCACGCTTGATTGGGACGGGCACTATCTCCACGTCGATATGCTCAGACTTCACCATATTGCGGATCACTGCAATTTGCTGGAAGTCTTTCTCTCCGAAATATGCACGTGTGGGACGGCACAGACGGAATAGCCTGCTGACTACCTGGGCAACACCCTGAAAATGCCCGGGACGGAACTTCCCTTCCATCACCTCTGCTGCCGTACCCAGCGCAAATTCATGATCTGACTGAGTTCCGCCTGGATACATTTCCTCTACAGAAGGTGCAAATACTGCTGTCGTTCCTTCTCCCGCCAAAAGACGGAAGTCTTCTTCCTCGTTTCTTGGATATGTGGCGAGGTCCACCGGATTATTGAACTGCGTCGGATTGACAAATACACTGACAAGAGCCACATCATTTTCTGCGACAGCTCTTTTCACGAGCGAAAGATGCCCGTCATGGAGTGCACCCATTGTTGGTACTAATCCTATTGTCTTTCCTTTGCCAAGCGTCTGACCCACAAAGGCCTCAAGATCGCTGACACTTCGAATTATCTGCATTGCCATTGCTTTATTTTGATAATTATCTGTCACCTCATCGGGCTACTTCAAACCGGATGATAGTTTCAACTTGCAAAGTTAATAAATTACTCACAAACACGCCAAGCATTTTAGACAAAAAAAGGCGTTCACTTGTTAAAAAAATAGAAAAACTATGTCATAAAATGCAAAAGAATCAAAAACTGACCCAAAGATGGAGTCTATATGGATTTTTTTTTGTAATTTTGCACTACGGCATATACCGACGCGCGAAGCGAGACGATATGAAGATTATAAAATATTAATATGGCCAAGAAAAAATTCCTTTTTGTGGCGCAGGAGGTAGAACCATACCTCCCGTCCGGAAAAATATCATCGCTGGGCAAAGAAGTTGCTACAGGTATTCATAAAAGAGGTTACGAAGTGAGGACTTTCACTCCGAAATGGGGTAATATCAATGAGCGCCGCAACCAACTTCATGAAGTGATTCGACTTAGCGGACTTAACGTGACAATCGACGACAATGACCATCCGCTTTTGCTGAAGGTGGCAAGCCTGCACCCTACCAGGACCCAGGTCTATTTTATCGATAACGACGACTTTTTCCAGAAACTTGACTCCGACATCGACGATGTTGGAAGCAACCGTCCGGACAATGACAAAAGAATCCTTTTCTTCACTCGCTCTACTATCGAGACAGCAAAAAAGCTCCAGTGGGATCCTGCCGTTATCCACTCCCAAGGATGGGTCGCTTCTATGACTCCCGTATACCTCCGTCAACTTGCAGACTCAATTCCTTTTGAAAATTCAAAGGTTGTCTATACTGTGCTTCCTGAGGATAACGAAGTGGTAATCGACTCAGATTTCTTCCGTCGTCTAACCGAAGATGGAGTCAAGGCTGATTATCTCGCTGCGTATGAAGGCTTGGAACTTAATACAAAGCTCCTCCACAAAATGGCCATAGACAACTCCGATGGAGTGATTTTCATGACCGACGAGCCGGATCCGGATCTTTTAGCCACTGTCGAGGCAAAAGGAATACCCTTCCTCAAAAAAGAAGAGGCTGCCGGTAATCTTGAGGCTTACATTGATTTTTACGATAAACTCTCTAATAAATGATGCGCCATAATTCCTTGTGCAAGTCGCTGAAGCTTCTTGCCGCTCCCCTCCTCGCAATCTCTGCAGGAGTGCTACTCGATTCCTGCGAAGATAACGTGCCGACAGTTGGCAGCGGCCTTGCTAAGGGCGAAGTCCTGATTGCACTTGACTCTTTGACTTGGGACGGAACAAAACAATACGTCTATCGTGGCGAAGAGAAACATCTTGTGGAATGTCCCAAGATCAGCTATGAGACTTTTTTTGATGATGCCGTTGACTCCAGAAGCACCACCAACCTTCTGGGAAGAATCAGTGTGCCGGAATATGGTGACCTGTATTGCTCATACGTGACCCAACTTCTCAGCACTACGCGCCTTGATATTCCTGACAGTATTCCAATCGCTCAGATCGACTCCATGAAGCTTATCCTGACGGTGCCGAGAGGAGCTCTCACGGGAGATTCTCTCGTGCCTCAACAGCTTAAGGTGTATCGTCTGACAAAGAGTCTTCCATCTGACATTGACAACCGATTTGACCCAACGGGATATTATGATCCTAAGGATCCTCTCGGAAGCCGGAGTTTCACTCTTTCTGCTCTTGGCATGAGCGACTCTCTTTACCAACATAGGTCATATGTCGACATACAGATTCCTATGACTAAAGAAATGGCTGTGCAAACTGTCAATGCATATCGAGATGACAAAACAAAGTCAATATTTGAATGGCCACAGTCTTTCGAACAATATTTTCATGGTATCTACGTGGAGCCTTCTTTTGGCAGGGGATGTGTGGCAAATATTTATTTGACCAATTTTGTCATATTCTACAATTATAAGGCAACTAAGACTTCTACTGGCACTGACGGCACTGTGACAACAACCGTTGAGACTAAAGTCGGCACTACAGGTGTGTTTGCTAATTCACCGATAGTACTTAGCAGCAACAACATCACTTATAAGCCTTCAAAGCTACTTGATGATCTTGCAGCCAACAATGAAGCTCTCATCACTGCCCCGGGGGGCTATCGCATCAACTTTAAGTTCCCTGCTCAGCAACTTCTTGACATTTACAACCGTTCTCAATCAAAATTAGCTGTCGTGAGCGACCTTTCGTTAAGCATTCCGGTTGAGGAGATCAATAATGAATATGGCATAAATCCCCCTCCTTATCTATTGATGGTGAAGAAATCAAAACTTTCCGAGTTCCTGGCTAAAAATTCTCTTCCGGACAATAAGGACTCTTTCACTGCTGAATATGACAAGAAGTTGAAGCGCTACGAATTCGCATCAATGAGAAATTATATTCTTGGACTTATTCAAAATGGAGTGAAGGAAGAAGATCTCGAATTCACAATAATTCCTGTCAATATTGAATTTGAAGAGCAACAATCCAACAGTTACAACTACTCCTACCTGGCATATCTTTACGGATATGGAACTTCAAGTACCACCACAAAATATCCGACGAAATGCACTCCCTACATTGCAAATCCTTCCATGTGCAAGCTCCTTATGGATAAAGCCCAGACTATTTTCACATATTCTTTACAGCAGATGCAATGACAATGAACGCTACGGCTATCATACTTTTATTCAGCCTGCTGCAATTCATCACCGGCACTGCGGCCAATCCGGCCGACAGTGCCGTTATGTCTCATTCCGGTGCCACTCTATTATTCGCAGGCGATGCCATGCAGCATCAGGCCCAACTTGATCAGGCTTTGATCGAAGGAGGAGGGAAAAAATATGATTATTCAGACTGCTTCACTTGGATTGCCCCGATTGTCACAGAAGCCGACTATGCAGTGGTAAATCTTGAAGTTCCTCTTGGTGGGGGCCCTCGATATAGCGGATACCCTTGCTTCAGTGCGCCTGACAGCTACGCGCAAGCTCTTGCAGATGCCGGATTCGACATGATGCTGACTGCCAACAACCATTGTCTCGACTCTGGAATGAAAGCTGCACGACGCACCATCTCAGCCCTTGACTCTCTGGGGGTGGACCATATAGGTACATACCATGATGCTGCCGATAGGGAAGCGAAACTACCATTCATAAAAGAGATCAATGGCATTAGGTTCGGATTTCTGAATTATACATACGGCACCAACGGCATTCCGGTCCGCGACGGTATGGAAGTGGCTATGATTGATAAAGAAAGAATGGCAAAAGAGATGAAGCAGACTCGTGAGGCGGGTGCGGAGATACTCGTAGTGACCATGCACTGGGGAATAGAGTATGTACTCAAGGAAAATGCCGTTCAGCGCGACCAAGCGCAGTTTCTGATCGATAATGGCGCTGATATGGTGATTGGCAGTCATCCACATGTCATCCAACCGATGAAAATGGTGCGCGATGAGAAGCGACAACAAGATGTTCCGGTCATATACTCACTCGGAAATCTCATTTCCAATATGAAGACTGGCGATACGCGTGGCGGGGCATATGTCCGCGTCAGGGTGGAGCGAGACGACGACGGCAAAGCAAGGGTGAAATGGGCAGACTATGACACGTTCTTCTGTGCAAAACCTACGGGAAAAGGTACTAATTTTACTGTTATTCCTTCTGACCGGACTGATCTGATTCCTGCTTCACAACTTAACCATTGGAAGATTTTTGACCGATCTTCAAGTAAAATATTTGATGCGGAAAATGTAAATATTCCCAGACGTAAAAAATAATTTATATTTAATAATTTATCATTAGCATGAAAACCCAAATTGATACCCCTAAGGCTCCGGGAGCAATCGGACCTTACAGCCAGGCCGTAAAGGCTGGCAACCTCATCTTCGTTTCAGGACAACTTCCCATTAACCCCGCTGACGGCACAATGGGAGAATGCATAAAATGCCAGACTCGCCAGAGTCTTGAAAACGCTAAGGCAATACTTGAGGCAGGAGGTGCTTCTCTTGCCGATGTCGTCAAGACTACGGTTTTCCTCGCCGACATGAGCCTTTTCGGGGCTATGAACGAAGTGTATGCTGAATATTTTTCGGCTCCTTATCCTGCACGCTGTGCTTTCGCAGTTAAAGAGCTCCCCAAGCAAGCACTCGTAGAGATTGAGATGATAGCTGCAGTGTAAGTTAAAATTGTGAATTTTAGATTTTCAAAAAATTTAAAGAAGGATGAAGCCTCAGCTTCATCCTTCTTTTTCCATTAGCTCGAGCATGCGCATTTCAGCTTCGTCAATTCTTGCTATGACCTCTTGTATCCTTGCCCCCGCTTTAGTGATTTCGTCTACAGTCATAACACCGGAAGACATTGCAGATTCAAGTTCTGATTGTTCTTTATTGAGATTTTCAAGTTCAATCTCAAGAGCCTCCATTTCTTTTTTCTCCTTGAACGTAAGCTTCGGTTTTCTCTCCGACCTCTGCCTTGAAGGTCCGGAGCTATCGCTACCTGACTTCGCTTCAGCCATTCGCTTAGCTTCTTCCGCTGCCGCCTTCGCCTCCTTCTCTTCCTGGCGCACACAATGGCGATACGTAGAATAATCACCGGGGAAATCCCTGACTTCTCCATCCCCTTTCATGACAAACAAGTGATCCACGATTCTATCCAAGAAAAAGCGATCGTGGCTCACGACAATGACGCAACCCTTAAAATTCGCAAGATAGTCTTCAAGCACGCCAAGTGTCATTATATCAAGGTCGTTGGTAGGCTCGTCAAGTATAAGGAAGTTTGGCTGTTTCATAAGCACAGTGGCAAGATACAGACGCCGACGTTCACCACCGCTTAGCTTATAGATGTATTTCTGCTGAGTGGAGGGTTCAAACAGGAAATGAGTCAAAAACTGCTGAGCTGTCAAAGTAGTCTTGTCATCTATCTTTACAGTCTCTGCAATCTCCCTGACAGCATCGATCACCTTCTTTTTCTCGTCAAAGTCTGTCATTCCCTCTTGAGAATAATAGCCCCACCTTACAGTCTCACCTACATCGAATTTTCCGGAATCGGGAGTCATTTCTCCGAGAAGCATCTTGATGAATGTAGATTTGCCTGCACCATTGTCTCCGACTATACCCACCTTTTCATACCTTGCAAAATTATAGTTGAAGTCATTGAGTATCGGTATTGATTTAAGGGTTCCATCCGGCATCTCCTTATCAAACTTTTTGGCTATATGGACGGCTTCGAAAATCTTATTGCCTATATAGCTGCCCTTCACTGCCAACCTGACATCTTTCTCATTAAGATTGACATGACTTCTCTTTTCAAGGTCATGAAATGAGTCAATGCGGTATTTGGCTTTGCTTCCTCTTGCCTGAGGTTGCCGACGCATCCATTCAAGCTCAGTGCGCAAGAGATTCTTGACTTTCGCAAGTTCTGCACTCAGCACTTCATGACGTTCGGTGCGCTTCTTCAGATAATAGTCGTAGTTCCCGTCATAGATGAACACTTCTTCTCGATCTATCTCAAGGATACGAGTACAGACATTGTCAAGAAAATATCTGTCGTGAGTGACCATTATCAGAGTGCTTCGCATTCGGGATAGATATGCCTCAAGCCATTCTACCATTGCAATGTCAAGATGGTTGGTCGGCTCATCGAGAATCAACAAATCCGGCTCTTGAAGAAGCACTTTAGCTATAGACACTCTCTTAAACTGTCCGCCTGACATCGTACCAAGCTTCTGATTGAAGTCTGTGATTCCAAATTGAGACAGCATCTGCCTTGCACGGTCAGGCGCATTATAGTCATCACTGTTATGTGGAGCCGGTGTCGCGTATTCAAGAGCTGTCTCATCTTTATCATAAGCAGGACTTTGTGACAGATAGCCTACCCTTACCCCATCTGAAAAAGTTATCTTTCCGGAGTCATAATCATCCAGTCCACAGATAATATTTAGAAATGTGGTTTTGCCGGAGCCATTACGGGCCACTATACCTATCTTATCGCCTTCCTCTACAGTAAGAGAAAGGTCGGAGAAAAGTATACGGTCACCTATTGACTTCGTTAGCTTTTCAATCTGGAGCTTAATCATCACCTGTGTGAGCTTCAGAATTCAAAGTCTACACATGCCCTGGCCTCTTTATATGGACCAAGTATTGCGGCAGCGGCGATATGGGCAGGATGCTTTGAATAGGCATGCACATCCTTTAAGGTTGGGACTACTGCCATCAAGACCACATCCCAATCTTCAGCAGGATTAACGTTGATTCCCACCTCCATACTCTGAAGGCACTCAATCTTCTCAGGAAGTTCAAGAAGGGCGGCCTTGAAGTCTTCAGCTATCTTACGGCGAAGCTCATCGCTGCCGTGAAGTTTGAACATTACTGTATGCTTTATCATTGTTAGGATTATTTTTTTGCAAAGTTAATAAAAATTTCCTAATTTTGCCACTCAAAATCAAAATGACTATCATGAAAAGACACATTTTTTACTTATGCTTTTTATTAGCCGCAGCTTCTTTCTCGCTTCCGGCATACGCTGAAACAGCTCCCGCTCCCGCTGAAAACGCAGATAAGATCAGTTATATTCCTGAATTTCATGGTGCAGTCCGTCCTCGCTGGGAATGGGATACGGAGACTGGCAACAGTAGATTCGAAGTTAGATGGGCAAGATTTACAGCTGAGGGTAAAGTGGCGCCCAAGATCGGATATTTCCTTCAGGTAGACTTATGCGACCAAGGTGTATTCAAGTTTCATGATGCATATGTAAAGATGGAAGTCGCAAAAGGCTTGGAGGTACAGGCAGGTCAGTTCCGTATGCCTTTCGGCCGTGAACCCTTCATGGCACCTCAAAACTATGTCTTTGCCAATAGATCATTTATGGGCAAGCAAATGTGCAACTATCGAAAGGTCGGGGCTAAACTGACATATAGTGTGCCTACGAGATTGCCTCTTACAATTGAAGCCGCCGTAGGCAATGCCGGAGGAGTCGCCAACCATAATATCTGGGGTAAATCATACATGGGATGTGGCAGGGTGACACTGCAAGCCGGAGACTTCAACATATGCGGTGGAGTGATGGATATTCTTCCCGATATCACGCGGATCATGCTCTATGACATAGGAACGACTTGGAAGCGTGGAGACTGGCGAGGCGGAATAGAATATATGAACGAACACTACGTTGACTCCAATCACAAGGATGCTCATTCTTGGGTAGCGTGGGGAGATTATGGCAGGGACGCTAAGCTTGGCATATTCAATCACTGGAGTGTACAAGCACGATATGACGGAATGAACCGCCAATGGAACGGAATGGAAGACACTGCAGACAACGAAGCAAGACATCGTATTACATTCGGCGGAACACTCTCCTATCGCTACAAAAAAGTATTTGCTGATGTGATGCTCGACTATGAGCAATATTTTTATCAACACGGATTCATCCCTACTGCAGGACAAGGAAACAAGCTTATCCTTGAACTTGCAGTACGTTTCTGACATCCGAAAACGCCATTGCACTTCTTATTGGAATTTTTGGAGACACAAAATTCTAAATTCTAAATTCTAAATTCTAAATTATTTTTTGTAACTTTGCAGGCTGAAACAGAGAATAATCAAAAGTAGAATGATACAGACAAACAATCTTAGCATCCAGTTTGGCAAGAAACCGCTTTTCTCGGATGTCAACCTTACATTCACTCACGGCAACTGCTACGGCATCATAGGCGCAAACGGAGCGGGAAAGTCAACTCTAATGCGAATCCTTTCCGGTCAACTCTCACCTACTTCCGGTTCTGTGACAATGGGTCCGGGCGAACGTCTCTCCGTTCTTGAGCAGGATCACTTCAAATATGATGACTGCACTGTGATTGAGACAGTACTCCGAGGCCACACCACTCTATGGGACATCATGCAGGAAAAGGATGCTCTTTACGCAAAAGAAGACTTCTCTGAGGAAGACGGCATTCGTGCTGCCGAACTCGAAGAGAAATTTGCAGAAATGGAAGGATGGAACGCAGAGAGCGACGCTGCTGCTCTATTGTCAGGTCTCGGAATAAAGGAAGATTCCCACTACACACTGATGCGAGACATGGGAGCCAACGAAAAAGTGCGTGTCCTACTCGCAAAGGCACTTTTTGGAAACCCTGACAATCTGCTTCTCGACGAGCCAACCAACGACCTTGACCTTGAGACAGTGGCTTGGCTCGAAAACTACCTTTGTAATTTCGAGAACACCGTGCTCGTAGTGAGCCACGACCGACACTTCCTTGATGCAGTAAGCACTCATACCCTTGACATCGACTATAATAAGATTTCACTTTTCGCCGGCAACTACAGTTTCTGGTATCAGTCTTCCCAACTTGCTCTCCGCCAGCAACAGATGGCAAATAAAAAGGCTGAAGAGAAGAAGAAAGAACTACTTGAGTTCATACGTAGATTCTCAGCCAACGTGGCTAAGTCTAAGCAAACTACTTCCAGAAAGAAAATGCTTGAAAAGCTCAATATCGAGGAAATCCAACCATCTACACGTCGCTATCCCGGTATAATCTTCACACCCAACCGTGAAGTCGGCAACAAGATACTGGAAGTGAAAGGACTTAAAGCTTCTGTTGATGGTGAAGTGCTTTTCGATGATGTCAACTTCCAGATAGAAAAAGGCGATAAAGTGGCATTCCTTAGCCGCGATCCTCGTGCCATGACTGCACTTTTTGAAATTATCATGGGCAACCGCAAGGCAGATGCCGGAGATTATGACTGGGGACAGACTATTACAACCGCTTATCTGCCTCTTGACAACAGTGCTTTCTTCAATACTGACCTTAATCTCGTAGATTGGCTATGCCAATATTCCAAGGATTCATCTGAGATATATCTGAAAGGATTCCTCGGCAAGATGCTCTTCAGCGGAGATGACGTACTGAAGAAAGCCAGTGTGCTGTCCGGTGGCGAAAAGATACGCTGTATGATCGCACGGATGATGCTGACCGATGCCAACACTCTTGTACTTGACTCTCCGACCAACCACCTTGATCTGGAGTCAATCCAGGCCTTTAACAACACGCTACAAAACTTCAAGGGAGTCATTTTGATGTCGAGCCACGACCATGAGTTTATCCAGACCGTCTGCAACCGCATTATCGAACTTACGCCCCACGGCATAATCGACAAGATGATGGACTATGACGACTACATCACCGACGAAAAGGTTGCCGCAGCTCGCGAAAGATTATATAATTAAAAAAAAGCGCCTTGAAAGGCGCTTTTTTTAATTTCCCATGTCGGATAAAAATTTTATGCGTACAAGCCTGATCTCCTCTTCTGTATAGTCCTCTCCGAGATCTTGGATTGCTTCTTCAAGATTATCCTCCTCAGTCTCTTGGAAATAGTCGATGATGTCATCTTCCACTCCTTCTTCAAGCACATCATTGAGGAAATAATCAATGTTTATCTTGATACCTGCCTCCACTATAGACTCAAGTTCTGTCAGCAGCTCATCAAAGTCAAGCCCTTTGCTCTCGGCAAGCTCATCAAGTGCTATCTTGCGGTCAATGCCTGTGATGAGATACACTTTTAGCTTAGACTTATTAGGCATCATCCTCACCTTGAAGTCTTCAGGACGCACTATGTCGTTTTCCTCAACATATTCTCGTATCGTCTTAAGGAACTCATCTCCAAAACGCTTTGCTTTTCCTGTGCCGACTCCCGGGATAAAAGACAATTCTTCCATCGTGATGGGATAAGTCGTGGCCATAGCCTCAAGCGAGGGTTCCTGGAATATGACGTAAGGAGGCACATCATTTTTCCTTGCTATCTTCTTCCTCAAGTCGATCAGAATATTATATAGCACTTCATCCGCAGCCCCTGAGCCTGCAAGCTGTTGAGGTTCTGGCTCTTGGTCAGAAAATTCCGAATCCTCTACAATCTTAAACTGAGGCGTCGGCTTTTTCAAATATTTCTTTCCCTTGGCTGTGACTTTCAGTATGCCATAATTCTCAAGGTCACGCTTCACGAATCCTGCGATTTCCGCTTGCCTGATTACTGCGGCAAGAACTCGCTCATCTGTATTTGGCATGCAGCCAAACCATTCGATTTCATCATGACCATTTTCACGGATCTCATCAGTAGCGCGTCCTATCATGACACATGTGATGTATTCCGCCTTGTATTTTTCCTTAAGTGCGAGGGCCGTTTCCATGACGGCGCAAAGTTCTTCTGTAGCTTCCACTAATGTTTTTGGGTGTTTGCAATTGTCGCAGTTGCC
>JAIDUH010000190.1 GCA_029060285.1 Muribaculaceae bacterium
AAGCTTGATAAAAAGAATTGATCCTTTCATATTATTTTGATATTTTTTATATTCGTAAATAAGTCGAAACAACTTCTATATCAGACATGTTTTAGAAAGACACACAGTCGTTTTACTATCCCGAAGGAATTTGTCATTCCTCCGGGATATTTTGTTTATGACCATATTGAGTGGAAGACATTTAAAACCGCCATTGTGTGTCTTTGGGTAAAAATCCGGTTTTTTTTAGCCTGACGGTGCAAAAAACTCAAGTTTTTTGTCTAATTTTGCGGTATGAGAACTTCTATTCACAGTATATTCGTTGCCGTCACTGTTTTGATGGCGGCTATGGTTTATGCGGAACCACCGGAATGGGGCGATCTCGGCAACGGGACATTTGCCAACCCTGTGCTCAACGCAGACTATTCTGATCCTGACATTGTCAGGATCGGCGATCAGTATTATCTTACATGCTCTGAATTTCACTTCATGGGCATGCCGGTCCTTGAGTCTGAAGATCTTGTAAACTGGCGGATAATTGGGCAGATATTCGACGGGATCGACCTTCCTGGCTATTCTGATATGACAAAATATGCTGAAGGCACATGGGCTCCTGCGTTGAAGTTTCACGATGGGAAAGTGTGGATGTTTGTATGCACGCCTGAGGAGGGGCTTTTCATGAGCTATGCCGACAGTCCTGCCGGGCCATGGCAACCGCTTCATCTCGTCAAGGGAATCTCCAAGTGGGAGGATCCTTGTCCGTTTTGGGATGATGACGGAGAGGCCTATCTCGTGCGCAGCCGTCATCGTGCAGGGCCGATCATCATCCATCGTATGAGCGCCGATGGGCGAGAACTGCTTGACGAAGGAGTTACGGTATATGAAGGTCCCGTAGCCGAAGGTCCGAAGATGTTCAAGAAGGATGGCTGGTATTTCATCAGCATCCCGGAAGGGGGTGTCGGTGAGGGATGGCAGACCATTCTGAGATCAAAAGACATATACGGACCCTATGAATCGAGGCGTGTGCTTGAGCAAGGTTCCACCGATATCAACGGTCCCCATCAGGGTTCCCTGGTGGAGACTCCTGATGGTGAATGGTGGTTTGCCCATTTTCAGCATGCCGGTGCGCGTGGTAGGGTGATGCATCTGCAGCCTGTGAGGTGGGTGGATGGTTGGCCGGAAATAGGCGCCGATTACGATGGCAATGGTGTCGGCGAGCCGATGCACATAGTTCCTATGCCGGCAGGAAAGGCAGGAAAAGCTTTTGCACCGCAGAGTTCGGATGAATTTGATGGTAAAGGGCTTGGGATACAATGGCAGACCAACCATAATCCGGCTAAAGAGTGCATGTCTGTTTGTGACGGCTGGCTTACACTTAGGCCTCTGCGTGCCTCGGGACTCCGGGATGCGCGCAACCAGCTCACCCAGAAGATAATGGGATATGCATCTGAAGCTACCACTTCCATCGACTGCTGCCACATGAAGGCAGCAGACCGTTGTGGTCTTCTTTGCATCGGCAAGAAGTTTATGGGTGCAGGAGTATCTGTGGAGAATGTCGGAGGAAAGGATGTCCCGATGCTTTATATGGAAGAAGACGGTGTTGTCGTTTTCCGGCAGCCATTGGATAAGTTGGGTTCGGAATCGCAAGTGGAAATAAGGTTGAACATCAATGCCCGTGAGAATCGATATGAATATTCATATTCGACGGATGGAGGCAATACGTTCTGCCCGCTTGGAGAGCCCTTTGAGATGCGTGATGGATTCTGGAAGGGAGTCCGTGTAGGTCTTTACGGCTATTCCCTCGGAGATGAGCCGGGGGAGACAAGGTTTGACTGGTTCCGGTATACCCACGACGGTCCCCCTTCAATTAATTAGAAATCTCCATTTAAAGGACTATTTTTCGAGCTTGAAGACGATGCGTTGCACTCCGTCTTGGTATCGGGAGCTGGAGATGCGTAAAGTGCCGATCTCGGCAGTGTGGTTCACGTGTGTCCCGGCACAGAGGCATTCGTCATAGTTGCCTATTCGCACCACTCTTACGGTATCGGAGGCTCCTTCCGGAAGGCGGCTCATGTCGAAGCGGTCCATAGCTTCCTTCTGGGTGATGAACTCCTCCGTTACTTCCACATCTTCAGCTGCAATTCCATTTATGTAGTCTTCGAGGGCTTTCAATTCCTCCGGGGTCAAAGCTCTGTCCATATGGTAGTCGAGTTTCGACTTCTTGCGCTCTATATGGGCGCTGAAGGCGCGCCCGCATCCATACCGCCGTGCAATCTCGCCATTGAGCAGATGCTCCGCCGTATGCATCGGCGGATACTCCTGCTTATTATGTTCATTTATGATATTGTCTTGCATGATAAGGGTCAATTAATGAAGTTTAAACAACTTCATATAGTACATTCTAAGTCTGTATTGTATGAATGAATATTGGTTGATGTAGAGGAACTTTTGAAATATTTGGTTTGGTAGCTTAGGTGTATTACCTGAAATTATATTTGATCAGGCTTCCGCAATTGTCGGCAACTTGCTCTATGAGCTGTCGGCAGCGGGTCTCTGAGAGTCTTATGCGTTTGCCAACTTCGAGAAAATCTGACATCTTGGGGTGGCCTGTGCCGTTGACGGAAGTGGCGTGTTCGCCGTTGTAGCCTTCGGTGTTGAGGGTGAGGTCGTATGCAGGTGCAAGATGCCATCTCCATTTCCCATCCGGGGATTTAAGGACCATGAAACTGAAATTCTTGCAATGATCATCCTTGTTGTCCATCAGATAGTTGAAAACCATCCGCCTGAACATTTCCTCTACATCCATTTCATTTTGGGTGAGGAACCCTGTGAGTGCAAGGAGATTGCTATAGTCAAGCACAGGGTTTCCAAGAGAGATTCCAAGCAATCCTCCGGATGTTGCCGTATGGATTCGTTCGTCCTCTGGCGTAATGTCAAATCTTTTGGTGGCAAAGTATTTGCCATTGACCAGTTTGAAGTCAGGAACATTGATCCCACATTTTCTGGCTGTTTCGTTATACAGGAATTCTTGCTCTCCGATATCTTTCGGATCATAGAAGTGGCGGAACTTTACCAGCCAATGACCTTCAGTATCTGAAAAAACGGCTTTGGGCCTTGCTCCTCCGCTATTGCCGCTATTGAAGAGCAGAAGCTCAGCATCGTGATCCTGGCGTTCCTTGAGCACTTCAAGGGCTTTCTTCTGGAGCATGTCGAAGTCATCGGTCTCCGTTCCGGTGATAATCTTGGTAATCGGAGAATAAGTCAATGCGCCCATACCACTCTCACCGACAATACTCAGCCTGTCAAGCGCGGAGAGATCGGATTCCTTTATCCCCTCTTTTCGAAGTGTCTTCATAAGAAGGTATCTGCCATATCCGTCAGGAAGACTATCTTCAAATATCCCGAAATTGCCATTGAATGGCATTGGTTTTGCGAGAAATGTCCCTTCTTTAAGCGGGAGTTCGAGTGGAGATATGCTGAAGCCGTCGATACGCCATTCTTTATCATATTCAAACACGCAGAGCTGTCCATCCGGGTCAAAGGATAGGGTGCCTACATTTCTGTCGTGGAATTTGACTGATAGTTTGTCGATTCTTGTCATTTCTTTGATTCTCTGCGTTTGTAGGCTTTGGTCTTGCCTTGGTTTTTGCGGATCTGGAGGAGTTCCTCCATTGTGGAGTACTTTGGAGTGGCGAATATGTTCTTGATTTCGAGGTTGTAGCCGAGCGCTATGGCAAGTTCTATGAGATTGTTGAGTGATATGAGTGCTTTCTGCTCGAATCTTGTTATATTGGCAATGGATACTCTCGATTTCTTTGCGATGTCGGTGCGGGTCAGTCCCTTCTCGACGCGACGCTGTCGGAAATCATCGGCGATCTTCCGCGCCACGTCTTCTGCCGGCTCCGGCATAAGGCTTTCCAATAGAGCTAACATATTATTACTTGCATCCATATTCGGCTATTTACTACTTAAATATTATCACTTACAAAGTTAATGAAAATATTATAGAATGTCAAATTTTTATTAGAAAATAAGTAAGAAATTATGTAAGTCATAGGGAAAAATGTGGAAATCATATTGTAGGTCTGAATCCCGTTATTGCTTCTTACTCTTGGAATACTATTTATTCTTGTATTCTTAGAAAAATTTTATTAACTTTGGGGGAGGAAAGCGTTTTAATGAAAAAGCAGAAGGAATTATGGAGAAGCCATTGAAATATCCTATAGGAATACAGACATTCTCGGAGATAATCGAGGATGAGTATGTATACATTGACAAGACCCGATATATCAAGAAATTGAGGGACTCAGGTAAATTTTATTTCCTAAGCCGTCCGAGGCGGTTTGGAAAGAGTCTTCTTTTAAGTACAATTGAGGCTTATTTCGA
>JAIDUH010000191.1 GCA_029060285.1 Muribaculaceae bacterium
CATGAATATGCTCATCATATCCATGAAACGGAGAAGAGAAGGAACAAGAACAGGCGCAAGGAACGTGCTCATGGTCCTGAATTCTGGCGAATCTATTCAGCTCTAATGTCTGTTGCTCAGCGAAAAGGCATCTTTACGGATTCTTTTATTGCTGACATTATCGGAGATACATAGCCGTACTATCTAATCTGGGAATGCATGTTGAAGGACGAGGCAAGAGGATAGATATATGCATTGTCACCCTTTAGGGGAAAGAATTTAAAAAACTTTCCCCTTAAGGGTGACGATTTTATGAAATAATAGTGTGGTTTAGTCTATTTCATAATTTTTCGACTGTACCCTAAAAAATGCCAACAATTATAAAAATATTCGACTGTACTCTAAAAAAATGAGATTTTGTCTAAATTTTTCGATTGCAGTCGAAAATTTTTATTAACTTTGTTGAAAAATTTAATTATGAAAACTCCTAATTACGATGGACGAAGAAAAGTTTCCAACCCGTGACGGCGTAAGACACCTCACTGCTTGGGAGTTAGAAGATTACCTTCAGAAAATTCATTAGGAATTTGAATTTACATTTACCATCTCAATCTTTTCCCATTCTGTGTTGGCGATTATTCTTTTCAGTGCATCTTTGCCTATCTCATCAGAATAAGGCAGTCTAAGTTGACTCCCGACATCCTTACCCTGCATGTATCTGTAGGCATAAGGGGTGATTTCCACGAAATCAGTTTCCTTAAGGATGCCAAGAATATGTTCCACTTCCCCTAATTCAACATTAATTCCGGCATTCTTCAAACCTAATACAGCTTTGAGACATTGATCCAGATTCCAATAACTGCTTGTCGATAGGTGAAAAATCCATTTGCCATCTACGTGGCGTGGATACATGTGTACTCTTGCGTAGACGATATCAAAACCATGATAACCGGACACAGCTTTCATCCATTCGTTGAAATCTTCTTCAGAATTTAGGTCATAGTCCTTAGCCTCATGACCTTTGCTGGAATGTCTGAATATTTCACCATCGTCGCCAGGTTTAGGCCCGCTGACTGCTTCGTAGGCAATCCTCCAATACCTCATATATTGGCGCAACGTCATTTCTGTGAATTGCGTAGGGGTCTCTTGTGCCTCGTAAATACTTATGGCTTTCCGGACATCTATTCCTTGCATACGATGGTTTGGAAGTATGGTATTCAGAATAGAGCGTCTTATCAACCCTTTCCTTCTATAAGGGCTGAGGTATTTCTCTACATAAGTATTGTACTGGCCGGGATCGGACACAATCTTTTCCACCAAGGTCTTGATGTAGGATTCAAGTTTTAAAAACTTAGGCAGCAGGTACTCCTCATTATACCATTGATTAGAGTTATTATCCTCCCTATCGCAAAATGCATGATGGTCGTAAGTGTCACCTGTCACATAAAGATAATGGCAATCATTGTAAACCGCAGTAGTGATTCTATACCATTCCCACTTCTTCCCCTTGACTTCAAACCAAAGAGACCGCCTGTCGTCATCTCCCATGATAGAAAGCCGGCTCATCAATTTATGAATACGGCCAATCGCTTCTCCACATTTATCACGAACAGAAATGACTTCAAGTCCACTGCATTCGGGTAGAGAACGAATGTCTGATTGGGTTAAGGCATTTTCTCGATAGTATTTCTTTTGATCGTTTAATTTCATAATATTGTCTGTTGATAAATTTTGCGCCGTAGCGCGGTTGGAGTTTGAATGTGTCCAAAGCTAATCATGGTGGAGAAGGTAGAAACCAGTATGGACACGAAAAAAAACGACTGTCGGAAGATTGGCAGTTCCTTTCCGACAGTCGTTTATATCTTGAAGTTTGTTATACTCAGTATAAACTAATCTGATTCAGTCTGAATGCTGAAACAAGACTGTCGGAATTTGCCGCCGCGCGCATTGATGTCTGTTGTCGGAGCAAACATATACACCATACATTCAAAGCCCTGCGGACATTGAATGCGGCTATTGATGAGTATATGATAATTCCTTTTTAACATTTGTTTCAGATTTGGGTCGCAAAATTAATATAATTTTCTGAATTCACCAAATAATATTCATGATATTTCCGAAAGTCGTCACTTTTATACATATTTTACCCATTAATTCAATTTGAATTGGCACCCTTAGGGGAAAGTTTTATTAATTTCTTTCCCCTAAAGGGTGATTATTAAAAAAAAATATCAGATTTGCGAATTTGAAAAATAATTCCTAAATTTGCGATGTTAAAACAAATATTGCATGATAGTTACTTTTGAATATGATTATCTTAGGATACTCTATGAAGATGGTAAGAGTCCCGACAAGAAACATCGTTATCAGCCGGATATCATCAGACGATATCAAAAAGCGATAAATTTCTTGAAAGGTTCGTCTTCCATTGAGGAACTTTGGAAAATACATTCATTGAATTATGAAGTGCTTAAAGGAGATAAAGCCGGACTCTCTTCAATAAGAGTCAACGATCAATATAGGGTGGAATTCATGGTAACGGAAAATGAAGACAAGCCGATATTGACAATATGCAATGTCGTAGAATTATCAAACCATTACAGATAATAATATGGAAGTCAAAATTAAGGGTAAGTCCCCGGATATGATAGCCAATAATCTTTATCCAAGCAATCCAATTCATCCTGGAGAAATGATAAAGGATGAAATTGAGTACAGAGGTATTACGCAAAAAGCCCTCGCTGCTGAAATCGGAGTTCCGGCATCTGTCTTGAACGAGATTCTTAACGGCAAGCGGGCAGTGACTACCGAATATGCCCTTCTTTTGGAAGCGGCTTTAGGTATTGAGGCAGACCTGTGGCTTAGACTTCAGACGGAGTACAACAAGCAGATAGCAAGGTCCAATCCTTCTTTTCTGGAAAGACTCTCGAAAATCAGACATGCTGCCGCATTTATGTAGACTCAGTAATTTATAATGTTTTGACAAAAATATCACCCTTTAGGGGAAAGTTTTCTTAATTTCTTTCCCCTAAAGGGTGACATTACTGTGTTCAGATATTCCATGATCGACCAATGACGAAAAAAACGTAGGTTGTATCGCAAAATGTGACAGCTTTTCATTAACTTTGCAGAAAAATTAATGGAATATGAACCAACTGCAGAAATATACGTGGCTGATAGATACCATCCGACGTGCCGGAAAGATTTCTCACAAGGATCTTTCTGAGAAGTGGGAGCGTCACAAGGAACTAAGCGACTGCCGTCCACTTCACCGGGCCACTTTCAATCGCTGGCGAGATGCTATTTTCGAGCAATTCGGTATCATAATCGACTGCCAGAAAGTGGGAGGGTATCTCTATTTCATTGCGAATCCGGAAGATATAGATGAGGATAAACTAAAGAAATGGATGCTCGATTCTTTTGCTGTAGGAAATGTAATCGGTGAGAATCTTTCCCTAAAAGGACGAATCTTGGTTGAGGAAATACCCTCGGGGAGAGAACATCTCACCATGATACTCAAAGCAATGAAGGAAAATCTGACGGTAAACATCACTTACCGGCCGTTCAAGAAATCTCATAGCTACACCTTCCCGATAGAACCATATTGCGTTAAACTGTTTGAAAACCGTTGGTACGTTCTTGCACATAACATTCGATATGATGATGAGCGTCTTTATGGACTGGATCGTATAGAGAGCGTTGAATTGTCAGGATGCACTTATCAGTTACCAAAAGATTTCGATGCAGAGAATTATTTTTCATCTTCTTATGGAGTCGTTATTGGCACTGGCGAGAAACCTGAAAGAATAGTGATACGAGCAAACGAGATCCATAAACACTACCTTATGTCATTGCCTCTTCATCACAGTCAGAGATTGATAGAAGATAGCGGAGAATACGCCGACTTCGAGCTTTTCCTTGCCCCGACATATGATTTTGTCATGAAGCTTCTTCAGGTCGGGTCGATGGTTGAAGTCTTGCACCCTCCTCATTTGCGCAAGACTATGAAAGGGTGGATTAATGATATGTATAACCTATATAAGAATGATTGATAATGAGAGATTTTGCAGCAATAGATTTTGAGACAGCCAATGGCAGACGTTCAAGCGTATGCAGTGTCGGTATCGTTATAGTTAGAGATGGTGAGATTGTAGATAAATTCTACAGTTTGATTAAGCCATCTCCAAATTACTATACATACTGGACAACAGAAGTACATGGTCTCACCAGGAAGGACACTGATTCCGCTTTGAAATTTCCCGATGTCTGGGCACAAGTGGCAGACAAAATAAAAGGGCTGCCCCTTGTAGCACATAACCGTCCGTTTGACGAAAGTTGTCTAAAGGCAGTATTTGATGAATACGATATGGACTATCCGGGCTATGATTTTTATTGCACTCTTGCAGCCTCCCGTCGTACACTTAAGCTACCCTGCCACCAGCTTCACGTAGTGGCTGCCGCCTGTGGCTACGACCTCGCCAACCACCACCACGCCCTTGCCGACGCCGAGGCATGCGCCGCCATCGCCCTGAAGCTGCTTTGATGATTTTTAGATATGCAAGTAAGCTTATTGTTGACTGAAAAAATTCCTCTTCGATGAATTTCAATTCAAAGAAGAGGAATTAATAATTTTCATTTAGAAGCCTTGAAATTAAATATTGGACGTATGATTGTATCAATGTTTACGGTGTCTCCAATGTTGGCTATAATCTCTTCCGCCGGCTTATAGACCATGGGAGACTCGTCGCGGGTGAAATCATTGACCGATTCGGAATAGATACCCTTCATTGATTCTTCAAAGTCTTGCATAGTGATTTTCTCGTATGCCTGGGTGCGACTCAATACTCGTCCGGCTCCGTGAGGCGCTGAACAGTTCCAGTCAGCATTACCCTTGCCGGTGCAGAGTAATGAGCCATCGCGCATATTCAATGGTATGATGCAGCGTTGACCATCGGCAGCTGATATCGAACCTTTCCTGATTATGTTATCATCACTGATGTAATTGTGGATAGATTCAAATTCCTCCTTTTCCTCCACATCGGGAAAGAAACGCATGAGCAGGATCGATATAAGTTTACGGTTTAGCACAGCCCAACGCTGGCAAAGTCGCATATCGTGAAGATACTGTTCTCGCTGTTCTCCTTCGACATAACAGAGATCAGCAGGAAGAGATGGCTCGGCCTTTTGATGCTCTTTGCGCATCTTTTTGATTACATCCTGAAGTTCTGACCTTCGTCCCGCTGCCTTATATTCTTCGATAATGCGTCTGATAGTCTCTTCAAATTCATCTGCACCGGCTGTAAGATGCTTGATGGCTTTTGCTTGATAGATTTCTGCCACCTGCTTGCCAAGATTACGTGAACCGGTATGAATGACGAGGTATATATTCTCCTCATCATCTTTATCAAGTTCGATAAAGTGATTCCCACCTCCCAGTGAACCGATAGACTTGTTGATACGTCCGGAATCTTTCAGTTCACGATAGCAATACAGCTCCGTTACCATTTGTTTTGCCTCACGGTAGATGTCCATTTCCTCACCGACAAGTGGCTTGAATCCGAACCGATCCTCTCTCACAATCTTTCCAGAAGGAACATTTCCATGGATATGCTCGTGAAAAGCATGATAGTCAATGTCTGAGAGTCTACCGAGATTAAGTACACGCATGCCACAACCTATATCTACGCCTACGATGTTGGGAATGACCTTGTCACCAAGGTCACCGGTGAAGCCGATAACGCATCCTGCTCCGGCGTGAACATCCGGCATGATCCGTATCTTCTTGTCAGAGAAAACGTCAATCGAAAGCAGTTCCTTTATCTGCGCCAAAGCAATTTCTTCGATGTTATCCGTGAAAATCTTCACGTCATGTCCTTCAATTGTTTTCATATTTGTTAGTTTTTTAATTATGTCAAAGGGACACAGTTAATGAGTGATTAATCTGCACTAAGCAAGAGACTTCATATCCAGCCTCCGAAAAGATCCTCCTGAGTATCATCAGGACGCTGATTTGAAGTATCCTTGCATCGTATTTTCTCTTTTTCCTCCTCTGTTAAGGGTGGAAAATCAACGAAGAACACATTATCCGAATGCTGTTTCATTCCAGCTTTATGGCGTAACCACATATTTTCCATTAAAAGGGTAACTCCCTCCGGTGTTTGTATCTTTTTCATTATATTCTGATTTGTTTTTCCGCAAAATTATAGCGGTGGTGACGCAATTCGCGATACAGGTTAAAAATTCTTTACTTGTTAAATTATCTTAACACCTAAGTATCTATATCATAGAGGATAAAATTGAGAAAAGTTGTAATGTATTTATAAAGCAAATGAAAATTAACACTGGTTAACATTTAGTAAAATTTGTTCATCGTATTAAAGAAGAGTACCAACACTAAAAGAGAAGTATGAAATTAGCAATCGTTGGCACTCGAAATCCGGGTGTAACCTATCAGGAATGGGAAAACCTCCTACTCGACAAAATCAATCCCGATGAGATTCAGATGGTAATCTCCGGCGGTGCAAAAGGAGTTGACACTTTCGCCAAATTATTCGCAGCTCGTCATCACAAACCCTACATAGAGTTCGCTCCGCAATATAACGTCTATGGACGATATGCGACACTGAAGCGAAACACTCAGATTGTCAAAGAGGCTACTACCTTAATCGCGTTTCCATCCGCTGAGTCCAAAGGGACTTATCATTCCATCGAAGAGGCTCATCGACTCAGTCGGCGTGTCATAATCATAACTCTCTAACAATTTTGTGGTGTCTCTAATGTTGAGACAGTTTCGGCTCAAATTTGCAGAAACATAAAGTAAGAATTATTAAAAGGTTGCGCACGACACGGACAAGTGTAAAGTATTCATGATAGGTCATGCAGAACAAAAGGGTTCAAACGTTTACGTCTACAATCAGAATGGCGGTTTTCTTTGGAACAGAATCGGAACACTTGTAGGCTATACATCAAACACGGTTACAATCAAACACGGTTCTACCACCTATGTCTGTGGTGAGCGCGGTGAAGTTAAATTCACTCGTTAATAAAAATGCAGGATAAATATCGCAAACATATAGAATGGTGGTTGGACGAGTTCGGATCCGGAGATCAGGTTGACCGTTACGTTGACGTTTTCCCGGAACTTGACACCAGACTTGCAAAATTTGCTGTCGGAATCTATCTATGGAACGCAAAGGGTTTGATTGATATCAACAATCCTGATGACGTAAGTAAAATTCGAATGATCCTTAGAGTACTTGATCAGACTCCGGGTTATGACTTCTTCGACAATGTATTTAATGAAGCAGACCCTGATACGGTATGTCAAATAATTGGTATATCTCCTGTCACCCCCATCGAGGAAAGTCATATTGATTTTGACTATACAGTAATGGAGATCAAAAACTATGAAGATGCCCATTCATATTTTGAGGCAGTTTCATGGTGCATTGTGATTTCAGAAGAATCATTCAAGGAGTATACCGGCAACGGGAATCGTTTTTACTTTTGCAGAAATGGCGATTGGTGGGATATCCCCTGCATTCCCGGAATGGGTTTCCCTCACGATAATTACGGATACTCATTGATAGCTGTCGAAATAACACGGAAAATAAAATTGCCTCTGTCACCAGCCGTTGGAACCTATGTGCTGGTGACACCGGAGATTTTCTTTCACCCGAAGACCTTCGTAAAGCATTGGGTGAAACAAACTTCAATAAACTCTTTTCTAAATCTACTGAAGATCGCGTTAATGATACATATTGAATTATAAGATAAAATTGACAGCCCATAGGTGAGAAACCTGACATATCCGCTCGATATATCAATAAAATTTATTAAATTTGCGTTTGAAATCAGTTTTATCTGATTTTTTACATATTGATTAAGCGAGGCTTTATGCTCTCTTGTTGACGAAACCTGAGAAATTTCTATAATCAGACAAGGACGGCATAATGGTTTCTCACGCATAGCGTGGGCTGTCATTACTGCATCTGTCTGTAAGGTTTTCTCAGGACCTCCGTCAACGATGTATAGTGTACGGTTCGCGCTTTCTTCATAAAAAAAGCTGTGTCACGATAATTGAGACACCTATAAGTTAACTTTGCACCGTAAATCAAATAAATACTCACGATATGCTTGAAGATACTGTCATCAATGAGTTTAGGGTTAAGCCAATCAGCTCTGATAAAATTGTTTCATCATCAGAAGGTGAGACAGCATATTCTTTGGAGACTATACCGCATGGAAAATGTGTGATGCCTGCGAATGATACGGAGATAATCTCAAAGATTCAGATAACTGATTTGACACTTGGCTTTGAGAGTGAAACAGAATGTGATTTCGATCCGTATGACATTAAGACCTATAATGCTGATGGTTCGGAAAATGCCCATTATCAATATGGAGACCATGCTCCTGGAGAAGATAATTTTCAGGAAGAATGCCGATTTAAGACCGACGACAAGGTGCTATGTCTCATGTACGAAGGTTATGATGCAGTCTTTCCAGGGATTGTCGTTGGTCCACTTACCGAAGAATATCTTCGAAATCTGTACGAAACTGATGAAGATATGCGGATTGGGTATGCATCAGCAGACGAGGCGGTGGAACAATGGACTGATTGGAACTGGGATTCAATAATTATCCGGCCTCTTGTCCGTCTGAAGAACGATTGGGAAGAAATGGGAGAGACGGTGATAGTGAACAGAGTTTATGTTTTCCCCTATAAAAAATATCAAGTATGAGTTCATCTTTATCAGAACTACTTGCCGATAATTTGGGTACATGTGATAAGGATTCTTACTATAATGCTTTCCTTGTTCTTCCTGAAAAATGTATCTCTAATTTGTTTGCCGAGAAATTCAATATAAAAGATGCAATCGATCTTGATAAGTTCCATCAAGCATTTCGTATATGCACGGAAGGCCAAGGCAACGAGTTGAAATCAATAAACAATGTAGTATCGTCTGCGTTGTTACCTTTGCTTACGTTCTTTCGACTATTTGGTGAAAATTCAGGGTTTAAACTTAATTTGAAGCATCCGGATTTAGGAACAATAGAATTCGATCAGTGCTTCTTTGAGGTTAGGAATGAAGTGATAAAGTTTCCTTCATGTGTTGACATAGCACTTTATTCCTCAGAAAAAAAAGTTATGTTGTTTCTGGAATCCAAACTCTCAGAATATCTCCGAACATCTCTGAATTTTGAAATTAAAGAGGGTTACAGAAGTCTATATTCAACCGAGATTTTTAAGACTATTTTGGGTTTTGGGGATATTACTTTTGATGGTTCCAAAATAAAACATAAAAATGGAAAAGAGAAAGAATATTTCGAGGGCATAAAGCAATCAATCAGTCATCTTATCGGACTTGTACAGGGACCAAGTCTGAAACGAACTGGAGTTTATTACCCAGAGGGGTATTTTAAGGCTTATAAAGAGTGCTATGACAATGCTGAGACGATATATTATTCTACTATTATCTTTAATCCAAAAAAAATTGGAGTTTCAGAGGAAGATGTCGACTATAAAAAATATGATAGATATGTGAAATTATATACCAAGATTATTGGAAAACATGGAAGTGAAATTGTAGAGAATATCAGGAATTGGCCAAAACTAAAAGTGGATCAAGAAAAAAATATCAATGTATTATCTACACCGCTTGACTATCATTCAGTGTTTG
>JAIDUH010000192.1 GCA_029060285.1 Muribaculaceae bacterium
CGGATTGCTCCACTGGTGTTTGAGACCAGCGCGTCTACCGATTCCGCCATCAGGGCTTTTGACGATGCAAAGTTAATGGGATTTTTTCATTTTTCCAAATTTTTTGGCATTTACTTTGCCGAAATCTTTCTTTTTATGTCTCTCGCCACGGAATCTTCGGTATTTGGACCGATTATACGGGATGAAATACGCTTCACTTCATCCACTGCATTCTCCACAGCCACTGCATCATCAGCCACCTCAAGAATAGGAAGATCGTTGACATTATCGCCATAGGCTACAATATTGTCAGCCCCAACCATATCAGCAAGAATCTTAACGGCATTTGCCTTGGAAGCCTCCGGACTGAACACCTCCATCAACGCGATCTCCTCGCCATACATATCGTGATAGAAAACTGCGCGAAGCTGACCGGAATCCTTTATATCTTCATATACCCGCCTTACTTCCTCAGTAGGACGCATACTATAGAACAGCAGTACCCGATCAAGTTTTTCCGGCAATTCACTATTTCCATCTCCGGGAATATGAAACTTCTTATAAGGCGTGAAAAGCCTCTCCTCCATAAATTCTTTCTCCAATGGACTCATGTCGCCAATATGATAGATGTGTATCACATTGTCGCTTCCAAGGACATAAACGAAAGCGCTCAGACCGTGCTTCCTGTAAAGATCTACAAGGCTCTTGGCGGTGGATTCCCCATGGAATGAGGCATGTATATATCGATTGTCCTTCCGGTCCCATATAGCCGCACCTGTCATCACTATCAATGGCAACGTACAGTTTACATCCTGAAGAAGAGGACCGACAGTAGCAGGCGTGCGCGCGGTAGCCACACTGAAGAGCGCACCTCCGGCAATAGACTCGTTGAGAATGCCGGCGCTCTTATTGCTTACCTTTCGCTCCTGATTTAGAAGAGTGCCATCAAGATCAGTGACAAAAAGAGTACGCATCCTCCTATCTATCTTTACGGATTTCGATGATCTCTGCATCACTCACTTGCGACTCGACCTTATATCTTACCGTATTGTCGTCGGATGCTATAGTCTCCTCAGAGGAATATGATCGGATCTCCGTGTATTCCACGTCTACTGCATATTCCTTAGGGATAAGGGGGCCGGATGAATATCCATATCTACTTGAGCGTTGTCCATATCCGCCAGAAGAATATGAGCCAGAGTAGTGAGACTGCCGCCTGCTTGACTGCTTCTTAGACCTGTCACGCGGAGGCATCCCCATTGCATTGCGCACGTAGTCTTCTGTCCGCCGTTGCATCCAGCGGAAGAAATAGGGCTTTAGCCAACGCCATATAATTGGAAGCCCTATGAAAATCAATATCAATATAAGCAATCCTGACATTGCAGTATCTGTTTAATAGGTTGAAGATGACTTGCGGTCCGCAAACAGCAACGACATGATGACATAGAATATTATTATCCACAACATGCCTCGAAGCTGCAAGCATATCAGAAGCACCGCCGACCCAATTATCAACAAATATCGAGCCAAATTGTCGCGGAATCCCCATGTCTTGAATTTCAAAGACAGCATCGGGACTTCTGACACCATAAGCCATGACACAATGAGAAGGACCGGAACCAGAACCCATGGGGAACTGAGCCATAGGGCTTGATGGTTCATCTTAAGGCAAGCCACATAGCCAATCCAGAAAATGGCATTTGCAGGCACGGGCATCCCAAGAAAGCCCGTAGTCTGGCGGGTATCATTGTTGAATTTTGCAAGACGCACTGCTGTAGCCACAGGCAATATTGACGGTACTAAAGCGACCCACAACGGGACATTGCCCCATAAATTAAAAGCGAGCAACGAAGCCGGAGCCACTCCAAAGCTCACTTGATCTGACAATGAATCAAGATCGGCACCGATCACACTGCTTTCTTTAAGCATTCTTGCAGCAAAACCGTCCCAGAAATCAGCCACGGCTGCAAGCACTATGAAGATTGCACCCCATTGCCACGACATCATTCCCATATACGAAAGATGCGGATGTGCCGATATTAGTATGGCAAGCGTGCCACACAATACATTGAGACACGTGATGCCATTGGGTATGTTGCCTTTGATTTTTTTCAATATACTCATCTGATAAATTTCTATATTCTTTATAGACTAAAAAAGGGCAGCGATTGTTCACGGAGTTGGCGCTTTGTAACCCGGCAGGGTAGCAAGCTGGGTCTGGTCGCCCACCACAATTTGCCCAATCCGGACCAACGGCACTGACTCTATCGGCAAATAGATATCGACACGCGAACCGAACTTTATGAAGCCCAGATGCTCATCAAACTCAGCCTCTTCCCCTACCCTGGCATACGTGACAATCCTGCGGGCCATTGCGCCTGCCACCTGGCGAACTGTCACCCTATGGCCTTCGGAAGTAATGATACCTATTGTGCTGCGTTCATTTTCAGTGCTTGCCTTAGGCAACCACGCCGAATAGAAACGTCCGGCATGATGACGGACATACGCTACCCTGCCTTCAACCGGAAACCAGTTGGCATGGACATTAATCGGAGACATGAAGACTGATATCTGCAAAGCTTCTCCCTTGATGAACTCATTCTCCATAGCTCGCTCAATGACTACCACTCGCCCATCGACCGAACTTACCACCATATTCTTCCGCGGACCTCGATATCTCCTTGCAGGACAACGGAAAAAGTTGAACACAAACGAATACACGAGCACCGACAGTGCTGAAAGCACAGCCGGGAGTATCCACGGCGGCAAGAACAGCCAAACCGGGAAATTCAGTGCCAGCAACACGACTGCCAGCATTATCAGGATATTGGTACCTTCGCGGTGAATCTTGTATTTCAAAACTTATCGGCCGCGCATCGGGCGTGGCGCGATGCAAATTTATAAAAAATCCCCCAAACTGACAAATTTATCGTTTTTTTTTGCTAATTTTGCGTCCCGAAAGATTTCAAAGCAAAAGTAATAACCCATAAACGCGCAAACTATACATCATGCCATCCGCCCTTATGCTCATAAATCCCATATCAGGGACTCGTGATAAGAAAGGAATCTGCGATTTTGCCTCCGGCAGGCTCAAAAGCGCAGGGATAGATCTTGAAATAGTTAATACACAGCATAAAGGTCACGGTGCAGACCTGGCCCGACATGCTGCCAAAGAAGGCATCGACATGGTGGTTGTGGCCGGCGGCGATGGCACAGTCAACGAAGTAGCCTCAGCTCTTATGAACACTGGCACGGCCCTCGGAATCATACCTTGCGGAAGCGGAAACGGCCTCGCCCGCACACTTGGACTTCCTATGGACTTCGAAGGGGCAATTGACATTATAGCGCGCAATCGCCCTTATGCCATCGACTGCGGCATAGCGGAAGGGCTTCCCTTCTTCTGCACGTTCGGAGTAGGATTCGACGCTGTCGTAACCGAAAAATTTTCCACAGGTAAACGCAGGGGCAAGATGCAATACGTCAGAAGTGCGTTGCTTGAGTTTATTAATTTCACTCCTGACAACTATGCCCTTGAGATTGATGGCGAAATCTACACTGAAGAAGCCCTGCTCATTGCCGTATGCAATACCGCCCAATATGGCAACAATGCATATATCGCTCCTCGCGCGTCGCTATCTGATGGTCTTCTTGACGTGACCGTAATACGTAACGGCCCCATCCTCCAGCAGGCTATGGCAGGATTTGGGTTACTCAGCGGACAGATAGACCGTAACCGCTACGTCGATACGTTCAAGGCTAAAGAGGTGAAGATAATACGGCTCAAAGAGGGTCCGGCGCAGATCGACGGCGAACCTTTATGTCTGGGCAGGAAAATCAGCATCAAATGTCAACCCAGTTGTCTGCGCGTACTCTGCGATGGAGCTGAGCCTGAATTTCAGCCCATCATAACCCCGGTGCAAGCCTTTTTCAACGATATGCTATCAGACCTCCGCTATCTCACTCGCCCACTTCCCAAATCTTAAGATGGCACTAAATATCGGCTCTTGGCATTCCTAATCGCGATCTTTTTAGGCCCTTAGCCCATAACAAGTCGGATATCTGATGCCTTTCTCTTCGCATTTGCTAAGTTCATTGTCTGATAAATAGGGCTCTAATATGGCATTTTGTGTATTATCATCGACTATTGGTATTCGGCATATCTTAGATCTCGGTCAGAGATAAAAAATTATTTTATTAAAAATCAATCAATTTCAAAATAAATTAAAAAATAATTGGCAAAAAATTTGCACAATTCAAAAAAAGGCAGTAACTTTGCACTCGCAATCGGGAAACAACCCCGAAAAGCAACATAACGATGGTGCCATAGCTCAGTTGGTAGAGCAAAGGACTGAAAATCCTTGTGTCCCCGGTTCGATTCCTGGTGGCACC
>JAIDUH010000193.1 GCA_029060285.1 Muribaculaceae bacterium
AGCGCAATGTGGGAGATGTGTATGGAACGCGAATACCCTTCCACCAACGACATAATTGCCACTCCGATTGGAGGAGCAGCCATTGGTGAAGTTTTATACCGGGCTTCCGATCTCGTCCTTGACGATAGTTCCACCGGAAGTGAACGCTTTGGTCGAGAGGCCGCTGTATTTATCTTGGATCCGATGAGAGGCATCAATCGAATTGTGACAGGGCAGGCTTGGGAAAAAAGATCAACATCGGGAAGACGGTTTGGTCTTCCTCCCATTAGCGTTGAACTTTCAGTAGGTCCACGTTTGCTTGTAATGATCGACAATGATGGATTCAAAGCCGGGGCAACAGCCGAGATTAATCTTGAATATGGCGACAGATTCGAACTATCAACAAAAGTGCCATACGACTACTTCTCTTTTCTTTTAGAAACACAGATGATGAAGACCCAACCACTACTAAGCAGAATTGAGATCATCGGCAGGCTACTAAGTAAAGAAATTATTGATAACGACAGAATTAACATGAATGTCGGCATGTATCAACATTTTGATTATTTCGACTCTGATACCATACGAAATTTAGAAATTGATGAGATTATTCCAGAAAATGTTCCTTATAAATTCGGAACACCGGCTTCGTTAGGTATAGGCACGATGATAAGATATATTCCCAGCAGCAAGATGTCGGTGGATGGATTTGCTCATTTCAATGTAGTGGCCCTTGCCGGAGTGCTGACAGATCTGTACAGGGGGAATGATGAAAGAAACTATAGCTGGGGAGGTGGATATTCTGCTAAACTCGGTTTCAACTTGGCTATGGCAAATGATAAAATATCGATAAAGGTAGCTAATCAATTCTACCACATTTTCACACGCAATAATTTTACTACCTCCAGCACATGGATGATACGTCCCAACAGCGGTACGATCCAAATTGAAGGGGGTGATGATGGAGTCTCGACTTTTGATCATTTCGAGGCAAATGTAAACTTTAAATTAAAAAGGAACCTATATTTTACTGAAGGTTTCGACATCTACTATCGGCATACTTACTATAAAGACATGGTGCTTAATGTAGCAAATGATTATGAAGGATACACAAGAATATCCAATTTAAAATGGAATAGCAAACAGATAGGCGCTCACATAATGCTGACGTATAAATTTTAGTGTTACTGACATAAAAAATTAAAGAGGAGGCTTGTTCTGCTTCCTCTTTATAATGAAGTTGTTTAAAATTATCTACGAATACAGAAAATATCAAAATGATCTGAAAGGAACAATTCTATTTTGTATAAAACTCAATCACCTCCCTTATTGCCCTTTCACAAACCGGACAGAACGTAGGGTTGAAGTTATCGCGCATACGGCAAGTCTCTACCGGCCGATACACTCCCTTTGCCCTATATCCACCCCCTTCAAACACTCCGACAGTCACGCCTCCTCGCTGCTCACGGGCTGCATTTTTCATTTTGTCTTCCCTATTTCCACCTTTATCGGTCCAAGGCGTCGGTATATGGACTCCGGGAGTCAGAAGGTCTTTCCACTTGGAATCAAAGTCAACTAATGTCGTGATATTTTTTTGCCACGGTTCAATATCAAGCGGATATGTATCGTCTTCTTCCTCTGTATAAAAATATTCGTCTGCCAACCCCCCAAAACTATGGCCAAATTCGTGCACAGCAACCGGAAGTGTCAGTTTATGGTCTGAAGTCGCTATCTGATAATTGTTGAAAATGCCTCCGCCTCCATATTCCGGGGTATTGACAAGAACAAGAACATGCTCATATGGAATACCCTCAAGTGCCCGATGAAGTTTCCATACTCTCGGTGTTGTAAGATAGCGTGAAGAATAGAAAGTGCTGAAATGCGATTCAAATGCAGTGTCCTTCCATTGATTTTTTAATGGGACACTCACGCCACTCTCCTTTGAGGGGGTCATGACTGCCACGACATTAAATTTGTCCTTATTGGAAGCGAAAGGCTCATAACTAAGTATCTCATCAGCGATGACTTGAGCTTTATTTATAAAACTGTCCATTTCTTCTTGAGTATATCCCTCCGCAAGAATTGCTATGTCAATGGCCTCATTCGAATCTCCTCCCCTATGCAGATATTTATGAGGCACAGGATCTTGACCACGCAATGCTACAAGTTCATCGTTAGGTCGGTATCTATGAGTCATCCGAGCTATTTCTTGATGTCGATTGCCACGTAGACTTACCGTAATATCAGCTTCCTTTTTGGGCAACGGCACAAGGAATGAGTTCTCAAAAGCCATGTTTTTTTCTTGAGCTTCCGGTGTGTAGATCCACTCTTGGAAAAGCGAAGAGAATGTATTTCTATATAAGGTGTCTCCACTGACCGGATCTGTCACCATGACAGTACCGTTGCCGGCTACCGGCACTCCTTCGAGGCGTGTCCTTCTGCCTGCCCATCCTCCTTGCTTAGATTGGGAATCAAGCATAATCTTCAAACCGTCAGGACCACCGCCAAAAATATAATCAACACGAAGAGTACTGTCGCTAAAATTCTGATTGAAATCAGCAGCATTCATTCCGGCAGCGACTAATGCCAAGAAAGATGAAGTTACAATCCTTTTAAGTCTCATTTTTGATGTTATTTTTGAAGTTGTTTAAACTTATTTTTTTATTAAGATTTCGTCAGGTTTTCGAGCGGATTTTTCTTCATGAAGAAGGAGC
>JAIDUH010000194.1 GCA_029060285.1 Muribaculaceae bacterium
AAAAATCCCCCCCTCTTCCCAAAGTTCATCCTCCACGCGCCGGTTTGTCCCCCGCAAGAGCCGCTTGCGGCTCCCCTCCAAAAAAATTCTAAATTCTATATTATTACTTGCATAATTCCCTGAAATTTTGTAACTTTGCATCGTCTTAGGGCAAGAAATACCCATATTCTTCGCTAACAAATTAATCCTTAATTTGATAGCGTGATTTTATGGTATGCGTTCGAACCCTCGCAAGACTTGCCGATTCGGTGCCCCGGCACCTCCTTGGCTGCCCAATTTGACAATATAAACATAGATTTTAGATATTTTTAATTTTTTTAACAAACTAAAATGCCTACAATTCAGCAATTAGTAAGAAAAGGACGCGTTGCACTTGTCGACAAGAGCAAGTCTCCCGCTTTGGATTCATGCCCGCAGCGTCGCGGTGTGTGCGTGCGTGTTTACACCACGACCCCCAAAAAGCCTAACTCGGCTATGCGTAAGGTGGCTCGTGTGCGCCTTACAAACGGAAAGGAAGTAAACTCCTACATCCCGGGTGAAGGCCACAACCTCCAGGAGCACTCCATCGTCATGGTCCGCGGCGGTCGTGTTAAGGACCTCCCGGGCGTTCGTTACCACATCGTTCGTGGTACCCTCGATACCGCCGGCGTGCAGGGCCGCACTCAGCGTCGCTCCAAGTATGGCGCAAAACGTCCTAAGGCAGCTAAAGGTAAAAAATAATAAGCTGTCATCGAGTAATCATTTATCTTAAACCGGTTTTTGATTCTTTGACGGCTATAGGTTGAGTAAACGCCCATCCGGCGCTCCGAGAGGAGTTCCCAAAGTGCGTTGAAGTTTTATTCACAAAAGCAGCCAAAATCAAAACTTAAACATCAAGCAATGAGAAAAGCTAAACCGAAAAAACGTGTGATCCTCCCCGATCCCGTTTTTCACGACGTGAGAGTGACAAAGTTTGTCAACCACCTCATGTACGACGGAAAGAAGAACACTTCCTACTCTATCTTCTACTCCGCACTTGAAATCGTGAAGTCAAAGCTCCCCAATGAGGAGAAGAGCGCTCTCGAAATCTGGAAAAAGGCGCTCGAAAACGTTACTCCTCAGGTTGAGGTCAAGTCTCGCCGCGTCGGCGGCGCCACTTTCCAGGTGCCTACCGAGATCCGCGCTGACCGCAAGGAGTCTATCTCTATGAAGAATCTTATCATCTATGCCCGCAAGCGTGGCGGAAAGACTATGGCAGACAAGCTCGCTGCCGAGATCGTCGACGCTTTCAATGACCAGGGTGGCGCTTTCAAGCGTAAGGAAGACATGCACCGTATGGCCGAGGCCAACCGCGCATTCGCTCATTTCAGATTCTAATAAGGATTTTTTCAAATGGCTAAACACGAAAATCTCGATTTAACTCGCAATATCGGCATCATGGCTCACATCGACGCCGGTAAGACCACAACTTCCGAACGTATCCTTTTCTACACCGGCCTTACTCACAAGATTGGTGAGGTGCACGATGGCGCCGCTACTATGGACTGGATGGAGCAGGAGCAGGAGCGTGGCATCACCATCACTTCCGCCGCTACCACTACGTTCTGGAACTACAATGGTAACAAATACAAGATCAACCTTATTGACACCCCGGGACACGTCGACTTCACTGTCGAGGTGGAGCGCTCGCTCCGCGTGCTCGACGGCGCCGTGGCTACTTTCTGCGCTGTAGGCGGTGTTGAGCCCCAGTCTGAGACCGTTTGGCGCCAGGCTGACAAATACAACGTGCCTCGTATCGGATATGTGAATAAGATGGACCGCTCCGGCGCTAACTTCCTCGAGGTTTGCCGCCAGGTGAAGGACGTGCTCGGTGCCAACCCTCTTCCTATCCAGCTCCCTATCGGCGCTGAGGAGACTTTCAAGGGCGTCATCGACCTCGTGCTGATGAAGGCTATCTTCTGGCATGACGAGAGCATGGGCGCTGAATACTCCGTAGAGGAAATCCCCGCCAACCTTCTCCCCGAAGCTGAGCAGTATCGCGACAAGATGCTTGAGACCCTCGCCGAACTCGACGACGCTCTCATGGAGAAATACTTCGACGATCCTTCCACTATCACTGTAGAAGAAATCAAGGCAGCTATCCGCAAGGGCACTCTCGCTATGGAGATCAACCCGATGATCTGCGGCTCTTCTTTCAAGAACAAGGGTGTTCAGACTCTCCTTGACGCTGTCTGCGCTTATCTTCCTTCTCCGGAAGACAGCGGTGCTGTCGAAGGCCACGCCGTCGACGATCCGGATGAGATCATCACCCGCGAGCCCGTTCCTGAGGCTCCTATGTGTGCCCTCGCGTTCAAGATCGCCACTGACCCGTATGTGGGTCGCCTCGTGTTCTTCCGCGTTTATTCAGGCTATATCGATGCCGGCAGCTACTGCCTCAACTCACGCAGCGGTAAGAAGGAGCGTATCTCACGTCTTTTCCAGATGCACTCCAACAAGCAGAATCCTATGGAACGCATCGGTTGCGGCGATATCGGCGCAGGCGTTGGCTTCAAGGATATCCGCACCGGCGACACTCTCTGTGCTGAAGATGCTCCTATCGTTCTCGAGGCTATGGAATTCCCGGATCCCGTTATCGGTATCGCAGTAGAGCCTAAGACTCAGAAAGACCTCGACAAACTCGGCGTCGGCCTCCAGAAGCTTGCTGAAGAAGACCCGACTTTCCGCGTAGAGACTAATGAGGAGACCGGCCAGACCGTCATTAGCGGTATGGGTGAGCTTCACCTCGATATCATCATCGACCGTCTCCGCCGTGAGTTCAAGGTGGAATGTAATCAGGGCCGTCCTCAGGTTACTTATAAGGAGGCTATCACCAAGCCTTACGAAGGCCGTGAGGTATTCAAGAAGCAGACCGGTGGTCGCGGTAAGTTTGCCGACATCATCTTCCGCATGGAGCCTGCCGACGAGGATTTCGTAGGTTCTCTCCAGTTTGTGGATGAGGTGAAGGGCGGTAACGTGCCTAAGGAATACATCCCGTCTGTTCAGAAGGGCTTCCAGACTGCAATGAAGAATGGCGTCCTCGCAGGCTATCCCGTTGAGCGTCTCAAGGTGACTCTCCTCGACGGTTCTTTCCACCCCGTCGATTCCGACCAGCTCTCATTCGAGCTCGTTGCTATCCAGGGCTTCAAGAAAGGTAGTGAGAAGGCAGGTCCGGTTCTCATGGAGCCTATCATGAGCGTGGAGGTTGTGACTCCCGAAGAGTCTATGGGCGACGTGATCGGCGACCTTAACAAGCGCCGTGGCCAGGTAGAGGGTATGGAGACAAGCCGCAGCGGTGCCCGTATCGTGAAGGCTAAGGCTCCGCTTGCTGAAATGTTCGGCTATGTGACTGCCCTCCGCACCATCACTTCAGGCCGCGCCACTTCCACCATGTCTTTCAGCCACTATGCTGAAGTCTCCAATTCTATCGCTAAGGCTGTGCTCACAGAATGCAACGGCCGTGTAGACCTCATCAAGTAATTAAAGATCTTCAATAATATGAGCCAAAAAATTAGAATCAAACTGAAGAGCTACGATCACAATCTCGTCGACAAGTCTGCCGAGAAGATCGTAAAGACAGTGAAGGCTACCGGCGCAGTGGTGAAGGGCCCAATTCCACTTCCCACCCACAAACGCATCTTCACAGTCAACCGTTCGACTTTCGTCAACAAGAAATCACGTGAGCAGTTCCAGCTCAGCAGCTACCAGCGCCTCATCGATATCGATGGAAGCACTACTAAGACTGTTGACGCTCTCATGAAGCTCGAACTCCCGAGCGGCGTTGACGTAAGCATCAAAGTCTGATATATAGGATCATCCCCGAAATATAGGATTATCTCTGAAAAATATCAGATCATCCAAAAAAAAATCTCTTTTACTGGTGGGAAGCTTCAGCTTCCCACTCAGAAAATTTCAATAATTTTTCAAAGAAATGCCAGGATTATTAGGAAAAAAAATCGGAATGACATCCGTTTTCAGTGCCGACGGCAAAAACGT
>JAIDUH010000195.1 GCA_029060285.1 Muribaculaceae bacterium
AAATTTGATAGAAAATCATACATAGTTGCTCGTTAATCGTTGATCGTCTATCGTTGATCGTTGATCGTTAATCGTTGATCGTTAATCGTTAATCGTTGATCGTCTATCGTTGATCGTTGATCGTTAATCGCTGATCGTTAATCGTTAATCGTTAATCATTGATCGTTAATCGTTGATCGTTAATCATTGATCATTGATCGTTGATCGATTATCGTTTATTCTTAGCTTTCTGCTGCTGGCGCATCATTTCTTGCTGCTGCTTCTGCATTTCTTCCAGACGCGCCATCCAGCCAGATTTCTTCTGAGGCTTTTTGGCATTCTCTTTCATCGTGCGGCGCACATCCTCTTCCTTGACAAACCATTTGCGGATTGCATAGGTCTGTATGATGGTGATGAGCAGCGAGAGGAAATAGTAATAGCTTAGGCCGGCTGCATAGTTGTTGAAGAACACGAGGAACATCAGCGGCATCAGATACATCATCCACTTCATTCCGGGCATGCCGCCGCTCTGGCTCTGCATCGTAGAGCGGGTGTAGATGATATTGGTGACCGTCATGAGAAGACAGAAGAGAGAGATATGATTGCCGAAATATTCTGTGACGAGTGGTATGTTGCCGCTCCAAGATATAATGGCGTCTGGAGCTGCAAGGTCATGTGCCCAGAGGAACGATTGTCCGCGGAGTTCGATACAGTTCGGAAAGAACGTGAACATCGCGAAGAGGATCGGCATCTGAAGAAGCATCGGGAGGCAACCCGACATCGGGCTCGCCCCTGCCTTGCTGTAGAGAGCCATAGTCTTCTGCTGGCGCACCATGGCATTGTCATTGCCCGGATATTTGTCATTGATTTCCTTGATGTCCGGAGCAAGTATCCGCATCTTGGCCTGGCTTACGTAGCTCTTATAGGTAAGCGGGAAAAGCACGAGCTTAAGAAGGATGGTAAGTACAAGGATCACTATGCCATAGTTCCAACCGAAGCTTCCGAGGAAGTTGAACACCGGGATGACGATGAGGGTATTGATCCAGCGGAATATTGGCCATCCGAGTGGAATGAGCTTTGTAAGCTTAAGGTTTTCGTCTTCATACGTGTTTTTGTCAATTTTGTTGAGGAGTGGATACAGGTTGGGACCTATATAGTAGTTGAAACCTACCGGATTGGAGACACTCCAGTCATAGTCATTCACTTGAGCATCGGCAGTGAGCGACTTCAGATATACGCTTCCCTTGAGCACCTCGCTGTTGAAATCGGCAGAATTGAAATTTTTGTCAGCAATGAGAACAGAGGAGAAGAACTGGTTTTTGAATGCTATCCATTTGAGCTTCTGCTGGCGCTCCTTGCTCTTGTTTTGGTTTTCGCTCATTTCCTCCACAGAACCGCCGAGGAACTTATAGGCAAGACGCGAGTTGCGCTCCTCAAACATACGTCCTTTTTCCTGACGGTGGATATCCTGATGCCAGTTGACCCCAAGTTTGCGGACATTGCTCTGGACGATGGGTGCCATGTTTTTCTGCACGACTTCCATCTTTATCATATAGCTGTCTCCTTTGGGAAGCGTGTATTTTATTCCCCAATAAGCATCGGCGGAAAGATCCAGGGCCATCAGGACAGTGGAGTCCGTCACCTGCTTCGGAGTGAAGTAAAGGTCAGCTGTAGATATTTCCTGTGGCAGAGGTAGTGTGAAGCTCATCTGATTTGACTCGCTGTCAAACATCACCACCTTCTTCTTTACTTTCTTCGTTTCGTCTGGGTCATACTCTGTATCGTATTTCTTGAGTTCTGCACGCGACACCATGCCCCCCTTTGAAGATAGATCAAGTTTCAGGACATCGTTTTCGAGAGTCAGTTTCTTTTCTTCGCCGGTGAGGAAAGTGGCGAATCTGCCATAGCGGCCGATGGAATTGGAAAGAGCCCGCACCTTGTCGATTGCTGCCGTATGTTCTGCGGCAGTCATTGCAGAGAGATTGTTGGATGCAATGTCTTGCCAGTTTAGGGTCTTGCCGTTGACGTTGACTGTGCCGTAGATGGAATCACCGGCGAGGGCAAGGCGAACGCCGTTGCTGTTGAGTTCTACGACGGTCCGTCCATCTTCAGAAGCGACGGGAGTGCCGTTGGAAAGGATGTTTTTCGCGAGCCATTCGCGCTCCGTGTCAGTGAAGACAGCGGCGGCAGTTGGTTGTGATTCGGTTACGCTCTTTTCAGTCTGCGCCTGCTCTTCTACAGCAGCGGGGTCTGGCGATGTGAAATACATGAAACCGAAGAAAACGAGAGCCATCAGAATAAGGCCATAAACGGTGTTTTTGTCCATTATGGGGCGGTATAAGTTTTAATGTTGTTATTGTAGATTATGGGAGAATACACCGAGTGCCGAGGCATGCGGATATTCAAGATGCAAAATTAATCTTTTTTTTCAGATTTCGCAAGAAAAAGTGGTAGAAAAGAAAAAGGACGCACGGGTCGTGCGTCCTTGAAAGCTTTATTGGCGTTGTTCTGATTATTTGAAGCGGCGGTTGCCTTGGAGAGCAGGTCCGGCTGCTGCTTCTGCTGCTGATTTCTTCGCGAGCGAGCGCTTCAGGATGGCGTATGCCACCGGAGCTGCACAGAAGAGTGAGCAGAATGTACCGACTATCACACCATAGATCATCGCAAATGTGAAGGAGCGGATTGTGTCGCCACCGAGGAAGAAGATGCAGAGAAGCACCAACAGGGTGGAGAACGATGTCATGATCGTACGGGTAAGTGTCGTATTGAGCGACTTATTGAATGTCTCATAACGATCCTCCTTCGGATATACCTTCATCATCTCACGGATACGGTCGAAAACTACCACGGTATCGTTAATCTGATAACCGATGATGGTCAAGACTGCAGCAATGAATGCCTGGTCGATTTCCATTGAGAATGGGAGGAAGCCCCAGCAGAGTGAATAGAATCCTACGATAAGGAATGCCGTAAGAGCAACTGCACATACTGCACCCACTGAGAAGGCGATGTTACGGAAACGGAGGAGAATGTAGAGGAACATACAGAGCACTGCGATGCTGACAGCCCAGTATGCGTCACGCTTCATGTCGTCTGCTACAGAAGGACCTACCTTCTGGATAGAGATGATACCATGGCTTTCGTCAGACACTGAGAATGCATTCTGATCCATCACCTGACCCTGAGCATTGGTAAGCTCCGGCTGAAGTCCCTTATAAAGGAGGTCGGTGATTTCATTCTCTACGCCTTCAGTCTCGTCGTTGATCTTATAGTTGGTAGAGATACGCACCTTAGTATTGTCGTCGATAGAGATGACTCCAACGCTGACAGTCTTGTCGTTGGCTGCTTCCTGAAGCTGGCCAAGGAGACGCTCCTGAATGTCGGAAGGCACTACGTCTTTCTCGAACTGAACCACATAGTTGCGACCACCTGAGAAGTCTATACCCTGATTCATGCCGCGAACGACGAGAGAAACTACAGAGATGAGGATAAGGATACCCCAGACAAGCGCTGCAGCCTTGGTCTTTGCAAGGAAGTTGATCTTTGTGTTGGTGAAGAGGTTGCGGCTGATGCTTGTGTCGAATGTCATGTTGGCGCAACGGCCATTGGCTGTGATCAGGTCAAAGGCGATACGGGTCAGGAACACTGCTGTGAAGAATGAGCAGACAAGACCGATGATAAGAGTCGTTGCAAAACCCTTGATCGGACCTGAACCGAAGATCAAGAGGATCACACCGGTGATGATAGAGGTAAGGTTAGAGTCAAAGATTGCAGAGAATGCATTGCTGTAACCTTCAGAGATAGCCTGACGAAGTTTCTTTCCGCTCTTGAGCTCTTCCTTCGTGCGCTCGAAGATAAGCACATTGGCGTCGACTGCCATACCGAGGGCAAGCACGATACCGGCGATACCGGAAAGTGTAAGCACTGCCTGCAGCGAAGCAAGGATACCGAGTGTGAAGTAGAGGTTGAGCATAAGGCCCACGTTGGCTACGAGACCCGGGATCACGCCATAGATGGCGATCATGAAGATCATAAGGAGCACGAGAGCCACGATGAATGAGATGAAGCCCTGCTGGATGGCCTCGGCTCCAAGGCTCGGACCGATAACGTTGTTGGAGACAACGTCGACCTTCGCGCTCATCTTACCTGACTTAAGCACGTTGGCAAGGTCGTTTGCCTCTTCCGGAGTGAAGTTACCGGTGATCTCAGAGCTACCGCCTGTGATCTCATTATTTACATTCGGGAATGAGTAAACATGCTCGTCGAGTACGATGGCGATCGGGCGACCGATATTGCTGCGAGTGATGGTAGCCCATTCGCGTGCACCGCGGTCGTTCATACGCATGTTGACTGTGTTGCCACGCATGTTGTCATATTCTGAAGAAGCGCTTGTCACGGCATCACCTTCGAGAGCGGGCTCACCCTTGAGGGCGATGAGCTGCCAATAAGGAGTGGTCTTATATTCGCCATTCCCCTTTGGAATCGGGTTGCCCTGAGCGTCAGCTACGGGCACCTCTACAGCCTTAACTTCCCATGCAGCGTGGAAATCGCTGGGGAGCTTCTGCTTTGCAAGGTCAGAATTGAGGATTGAATCGACGAGATTGCGGTTGGCAGGAGCCACAAAACCGATCACCGGGCTGCCGCTGCGCTGAGCGCCGCCAAGAAGCTGGATAAGGTTGAGATGGTTGATTGTGTCCTGAGCGGCGTATGCCATCGCGAAGTTGTTGAGGTCGGATGCAATCTCATTGTAATTGTATACCTCAAAGAACTCGAGGTTTGCGCTTGACTTGAGAAGCTCAGTCACACGTTCAGGCTCCTTGACGCCAGGGAGTTCGAGAAGGATCTGTCCTTTCTTGTCCTGAAGTTTCTGGATATTCGGAGCTACAACACCGAACTGGTCGATACGTGTGCGGAAGATATTGAATGCAGCATCCACCTGGCTGTCTACCTGCTCGTTGAGGGCAGCTGTCACCTCGCTGTTGGAAGAGTTGCTCTTGATCTTGCCCAAGAACTCACCTTCACGAGTGAAGAGTGAAGCCATAGTGCCCGGCTGGAAATAAGATGCGAATTTGTTGATGAAGTCTTTGTCGGAAGTCTTTGCACCTGCGGCCTTTGCCTTCTCGATGGCTGCGTTGATTTCCTTAAGCTGTGGTTCACCGGCGGCAAACTGACGGAGGATGTCGGGTACCGAGATCTCAAGGACGACGTTCATACCACCCTTAAGGTCGAGGCCGAGACCTATTTCCATCTGGCGCACCTGGTTGTAGGTATAACCGAGGTAAAC
>JAIDUH010000196.1 GCA_029060285.1 Muribaculaceae bacterium
AGGATTGCGAAGAGCACCATGCCGCAGTGTGACACTGATGAGTAAGCGTTGATATACTTGAGGTCGGTCTGAACGCAAGCGGAGAAAGCTCCGTAGACGATTGAGATACCGGTCAGGATGATGAAGATCCATGCGAGTTCATTTGCTGCCTGCGGGAGAAGGAAGATGGCGATGCGGAAGCAACCGTAGCCACCAAGCTTCATAAGCACACCTGCGTGGAGCATGGAAACTGCTGTCGGGGCGCAAGCATGACCGTCAGGACTCCAAGTGTGGAAGGGGAACATTGCGCCGAGAACACCAAAGCCGACGAATGTGAAGCAGAAGAGGAGACGCTGCCAGCTCGGGTCGATGCTTGAATTGTGGGAGATCTCAAGGATATTCCATGTGCAATTTGCAAGATCAGGAGCGGAGTGCCAGAATATGCCGAGCAGACCGAGCATAAGGAATGCAGAACCACCCATGAGCATCAGTGTAAGCTTCATGGCGCTGTATTCCTTGCGACCTGTGCCCCAGACACCGATAAGAAGATACATCGGGATAAGAGCCACCTCATAGAACATGAACATAGTGAACATATCGATTGAGATGAAGAATCCGAATACTCCGGTGCTCAGTAGACAGAACCAAAGGAAGAAGTTCTTTGGAAGAGGATTGATTTTCCAGGAAGCGAATGTTCCGGCAAATACTATCACACAGCTGAGGAGAAGCATGAGCACTGAGATGCCGTCGACACCTACTGCCAGATGAATATTGAGAGGTGCATACCAGAGCCAGCTTCCCATATAAAGCATTTCTTCAGTGTTTCCTGCTGCGCGGAGGCAGAGGAAGTCGACAGTAAGCCAGATGCCGAGAGCCATAAGGGCGATGCTACCAACAGTCATCACCGCGCGGATGGCATTCATACTGCTGTTGCGGCAGAAGCCGAGTCCCGCCATCATCAGGATGGGGATGACTACAAACCAAATTAAAATATTTCCAAACATTGTCTTATATTTTTAGCAATATGAATAATTTATCAAACGAGGCAAAGCCAAACTACAGCTGCAAGAGCAAGGGCTCCGAAGAAATACCATGCCACGTAAGCCTGAATATGTCCGTTCTGCATGCCGCGGATTGCATAGCTGCCTTTTTGGGTGATCTTTGCAAAGCCGTCCATAGTGGCATCAATGACATGACGGTCAAACCATGCTATGCTGTTGCAAATGATGCCGAAGATGATCTTGTGTGTGACGAACTGGTAGATCTCATCCCAGTAGAAGCGACGGTGGGCTGCTTCCCAAAGAGTGGGGAGAGCGGCGCGCATCTTGGCTGGCTTATCGTTTTTCTTTGCATATAGCCAAGTAGCAAGCGCGATAGCTATCAAAGCGATTGCCACACTTGTCAGAGCTACGGCTGTCTCAAGGTGGATGTGGTAGGGTTCTCCATTGTAGGTCACGAACTCACCGAACGGGATGAAACCGGCTACGCAGCTGACGAGTGCGAGGATGATCAGCGGGAGCGACATCTGCCATGGCCCATCGTGTGGCTTGTGGTGCTGATAGTGAGGATTCTCGTCCCACCAGAAGATAAGATAATAGAGACGGAACATATAGAACGCAGTCAGACCTGCAACCATAGACATCCAAGCACCCCAGAAGAATGAATTCTGATACATCGCTGCAAGCATCTCATCCTTAGAGAAGAAGCCTGAGAATGGAGGTATACCTGCAATTGCGAGACAGCCTATGAGGAATGTCCAGTGAGTAATCGGCATATATTTACGCAGGCCACCCATTGCGGTATAGTCGTTAGAGTGAACAGCGTGGATCAGGCAGCCTGCCCCGAGGAAGAGGAGCGCCTTGAACATTGCGTGTGTGAAGAGGTGGAACATGGAAGCCATATAGCCGAGACCGGGAGCATGCCAGTGTTCACCGACAGGGATGTAGTCGCGTGCCACAGCAAGCGAAACCATCATGAATGCAATCTGTGAGATTGTGGAGAATGCAAGCACACGCTTGATGTCGACTTGGCAGCAAGCCACCACTGCAGCGTAGAACGCTGTGATCGCACCTACGACACCTACAAAATCCATCGACGCAGGCACCTGACAGTAGCAGGGGAACATGCGTGCCACCAGGTAGACACCTGCCACGACCATTGTAGCGGCGTGGATGAGTGCGGATACCGGTGTTGGACCTTCCATTGCATCCGGCAACCAAATGTGGAGAGGCATCATTGCAGACTTACCCATACCGCCCATAAAGATGAGCACCATGGCCCAAGTCATCACGGAAGCACCCATGAAGGTTGCCCCGCCGCATTCAGCCATCACGAGTTCCGGATTGGATGTGAGAGCCTGGAAGTTGAAGGTATCTGTATAGTAGGAGAGGAGCAGAATGCCGATCAGGAAGCCGAGGTCGGCGAAGCGGGTGACAATGAATGCCTTCTTTGAAGCTGACACTGCAGAAGGAAGCTTGTAGAAGAATCCGATGAGCAGATAAGAGCTGACACCCACGAGCTCCCAGAAGATATACATCTGGAAGATGTTGGTAGCCACCACGAGACCGAGCATTGAGAATGAGAAGAGGCTCAGGAAAGCGTAGTAGCGCTGGAATCCCGGCTCATGCTCCATGTATCCCCATGAATAAAGGTGAACGAAGAATGAAATTGTGGTGATCACAATAAGCATCATCGCGGAAATAGGATCGAGTAGGAAACCGAGTTTCACAACGAGCTTATCAGTGAAAGCAAGCCAAGTGCAATCGAACACCTGATACTGCAGGCGCTGTCCAAACTCATTGATAAAGTCGGGCGCACCGCTGAAGAAGTATGTGAAAGCCACTGTATAGGCCAGCACTGCACAAGTGCCCATGCCGAGGATGCCGAGTACGCCGGCAACTTTGCGTGGCATCACAACGCCTCCGATTCCCAAGATGAGGAACATCGCAATTGGGATCGCAAGGATTAAAATTGGAAGTGTTATGTCCATATCTTAGGAATAGTTTAGAATTTCATTTCTTTAATATCCGTCACGTTAGTATTGCCGATGGCACGATAGATGTTGATGATGATTGCAATGGCAATGGCTGTCTCTGCAGCAGCGATTGCGATAGCAAAAAGTGTAAACATCATTCCTTCCATCGAACCCGGGAAAAGGTAACGGTTGAAAATCACGAAATTGAGATCGGCTGAATTGAGCATAAGCTCAAGCGAGATCAGCATTGCGATCATGTTTTTGCGGGTGATGAAGCCGTAGACACCACATACGAAAAGGAGAATGCTCGGCACCAAATACCATAAAATGCTTATATCCATAATATAAAACTATTTCGGGATTATTTTTTACGTGCTATCACAACTCCTCCGATGATGCATGCGAGCAGCAAGACACTGACCGCTTCAAAAGGAAGAAGATATTGAAATTTATCTGAGCCCACAAGAGCAGTGCCTATATCATGCATCGTCAGTTGCGGACCGCCATATGAGAATGCCTGAGCAAGTGAGACTCCCTTTACGAGAGGCATCTTGAAAAGAGCCAAAATAAGGAGAACGGCACCGATCACTGAAGCAGCAATGCCAGTGAACTTGCGGTGAGCCTCAAGCGGAGCACTCTTTTCATTTGGCTTATGAGTAAGAATAATTGCAAATACAAACAAAACCATTATACCTCCGGCATAAACAGCGATCTGCACAGCACCAAGAAATTGATATCCAAGCTGGAAATAGAATATCGCGGTGCAGATGAGGGAGAAGAGCAGATATGTAGCTGCACGAAGGATTTTGGTCGTGGTGACAGCCATAAAGGCTGAAAACACCATTGCGATGGCCACCACGAAGTAGAGGATTATGTTTCCTACTGAATCCATTGTTTTTAGTTGTTAATTGTCGGGTTGTCGAGTTGTCGAGTAATCGGGTTGTCAGGTGGTTTGGGTGTCCGGTTTTTGGGCGGCTTGCTGGGCTGCTTTCTTGGCAGCTGCCTTAGCAAGGGCCTCAGCTTTGATCTTTGCAAGCTGCTCGGGGTCCATTGCAGGTTTTGGCTTAGGTTTGGAAGCCTCAGCTATCACTTGTGCATCGGTCAGTTCGGAATGAGCGTTGAGCACCTTAACGAGTTTGTCGCGTGTGAAGACAGCCTGTTCGAAATCGTTAGTGAATTCAAGGGCGTCTTGCGGACAAGTAGTCACGCATAGCATGCAGAATGTGCAGCTTCCGAGATCGTAGTAATAC
>JAIDUH010000197.1:0-63934 GCA_029060285.1 Muribaculaceae bacterium
CAAGGGATGTGGTACACGAAGTCTTTCTCAAGCTTTGGGAGTCAGATGTGAAGGTAGACAATCCGAGTGCATATATACTGAGGTCGGTCAGGAATACAAGCCTAAGCAGAATAAGGAAGCTCGACGTGCGCGAAAAAGTCAAGCTGAAGCTTATGTTGGAGCCTCCTCCCGATGACTTCGACTATGAGCAACGCAATGAAGAAGTAAGATCGGCTGTGGAGCGTTTGCTTACATCCAGGGAGCAGCAGGTGGTTGAAAAAATCTATACCGAAGGCATGAGCTACAAGGATGCGGCTGACAGCTTGGGAGTTTCGGTAGCAGCCATCAATAAAAATATAGTAGGAGCGTTAAAGAAATTAAGGACTCACTTCAAAACCGGCAAATCATGACAGAAGAACAAAAAGACATATTGATAGCAAAGATGCTCGATGCGCCTTCCTCGTTGTCTGACAAGGAACTGGAGTCCATTTCGGGCGACGAAGAACTTCGTGACATCTACGAAATGTCAGCGGCCATAAGCGGTGCTTATATTGATCAGCCTGATTTTGATATGGCTAAGGAATGGAACCGTTTCCGTCCGAATATCCGCAGGAAGCCGATGGCGATGCGTTGGGTGATGCGGGTGGCTGCCATATTTTTGTGTGTTGTGTTTGCCGGCGGAGTTTTGGTAAGACTAATCGACAAGGTGCTTGAAGAGTCTCAGCCGAAAATTGCCAAAGTGCAAGATGTCAAAAAATCGGCGGAAATAAAATCAATTGAAGAAGACACTGAATACGAAGAAATCCCGGAGAAAGAGGATTCCCAATCATTGCTTCCGGTAAATGAGGCATCTTTATCTGGCCGACATACGTCAAAGACCAAGTCCGTCAAGTCAGATGAAATGCAACTTCCTGAAGAAGATATAGACATAGATGAATATCTGCGTCTGCAGCAAGCTCGGATTGACAATGACTTGGCACTTATGACAGCGGAATCTTATAAGTATGAATATGATGAGTTCCTTCAGAATCTTGAAGATATTGAGTCTTATGACACGACTGAGTTGGATAATGCAATAAGACAAGTGACAATACAATGATGAATAATTGAATTCTAATAAAAATACCAAGATATGAAAACTTCAACAACACGGCTATTGTGCCTTATTCTGTCAGCTATGCCGATGCTGGCCACCGCACAGTCTAACATTCAGTCTGCATTCAATGCGCTAATCAAAAATTCGGATGTGCAGATCACTGAGAGCCATATTCTCGAAAAAGACCCTGACACTGATAAAAAGACCAGCCAATGTGATGTCTATAATTTCGTTGTTCCTGCCGATCAATTCAAACTGATCAAGAATATTGTCAACGCCATTGAGAAGGACAGCCAGCATGCCTATGGATTATACAGCGGCAGCCTGACGCCTGCTAATCAAGATATAACCTTAGCTGTCGGAGATGGAAATGGAATAAACGATGTATCTTTGACCGACTTGGGTGGCGATTATTCGTATGCGGTATTTTTAGCTCCGAAATCTGAAGACCCGGAGGGGAAATATCGTTATGCTTACGGAATCAGTTATAAGCAGCCAAAAAAGAATGATAATATCACAGGCAGGCTTGTAGTGACCTACGCCACTACATTGAAGTATCGTCAACAAGCTGCAGCAGAGCAGCAACAAAACCAATGGAAGATGTTTAATAAAATGAACAAGGAACTTCAGGAGGAAGACACTTGGTTTGATACGTTGATGTCGTATTTCCAAAGTATGTCTGATGCCACATCCAAGACACGTATTGCTCTTGCCACCAAAGCCTTCAAGGTGATACGCGACACTTCGAAATATCCGGAAGTGACAACGGCCGACAAAGACGCTATCCGGGAGATCCTTAAAGTGATGGTTTCGGATGGTAAATATTCAGAAAGTGTGCTTAATAAACTCCTGAACCAGTGCCTTGTAGAACTTAAATAATCGCCAATTATGAAACGTATTGCTTTTTTAATTTCGTTGGTTGTTTTATCGGTCTCCTCTATATCTGCAAGAATCATACAAGGAGAAGTGCGATCTGACAGCGATTCCACAATTATAGTCGGTGCCACTTGCCGCCTCATGTCAGGAACTCAGTTTATAGATGGAGTCCAAACCGAAATTGATGGTAAATTTGAGCTTTCTACAAATCTCAAAACAAAATTGACCCTTGAAATATCCATGGTCGGATACAACCCTACAGAGATTCTCATTGAATCCGATAAGAATGTAGATGTAGGGACTGTCTATCTGTCGGAAGGGATAATGCTTGATGAAGTGCAGGTCAATGCGAGCTCTATGATTGACGTCAAAGGGCGTACTGTCATTTTCCCTGCCGGGTCTGACGTGAAGGCCTCATCGACTGCGATCAGCCTCTTCCAGAAGCTTCCTCTTGCAGGCTTGGAGGCAAACCCGATCAACAGGTCGCTGTCAGTGGATGGAGGGACTCCTTTCATACTCATAAACGGCGTACCCTCGACAATGGAAGATTTCAACGCGTTGCAGCCGAAGGATATTGCTAAAATTGAATTTTCAAGAATTACTCCAGCCCGATATGCCGACCGTGGCAACAAGGGATTCCTAAACATAACCCTGAAGAAGCGCAACGACGGCGGCCAGGTCTATATCTGGGGTCGCAGCGCGGTGAACACTGCGTTTGTCGACGGGAATGTTCGGGCATCTTATCATCAGGGGCCTTCGCAGTTTACCCTTTCATACAATCCTTCATGGCGTAATTATAAGCAAGTGTTCGACAACACCGACGAAAGCTATATAGGAGATGATTTTCGTGTTGACCTTGAAGTGCATGACCGCAATCCATTCTACTATCATAATCATTTTACGAGCCTGAAATATGATTACAGTCCAAATATAAATACACTCTTCTCAGCAAAGTTCAGCATATCGCCATTTTTCAATAAAAACAGGTCGTTGGCAAATACGATTGATTCATATCTCGGCAATTATGAAAATGATAATTTGACCCGCAATAAAGAGCTGTCTCCATCTCTCGACCTTTTCTTCAAGCGAAACTTCAACGATAAGAATTCTCTTGAAGTGCAGGTGGTCGGGACAATGAGCTCAAGCGACTATCGCCGTAGTAATAAATATTTATTCAGTGATGGTTCTGATTCGGAATATATTATGGATGTCGACAGCAGGCGGCGTTCTCTTATCAGTGAGATAAGCTATACTCATCAGTTCAGCGACAAGACGTCGCTCTCCGCTGGCTATCAGAACACTGTCTCGCACAGCACGAATACTTACCTTACTACTGATTATAAGCCTATCCTTACGGAAAATAATAATTACGTGTATGCAAGGTTGGGGCAACAAGTGGGTAAAGTATATTTTTCTTTAGCCACAGGGGCAAAGCTTTATTGGATTAAAAATGACCTTAACAAGCGCCACTTCATCCGCAATCTGACCACTGCCCAGCTTTCGTGGAACATATCTCAGAAATGGTATCTTGCTGCAGCTTTCCAATACTCTCCAAGCATTCCTTCTCTCTCTGCATTGACGGACTATCCTCAGCAGCAGACTCCTTATCTTATATCAAATGGCAATCCGGACCTGAAAGTTTCCCAAAACTTTCTTTATCAATTGATGCCCTCTTTCCAATATAAGAAATTCAGCGCGTCATTTCTTATGAACTATCGTCATATTAAGGATTTCGTGATGTCTGACATGTTCTATCTTGGAGATAAGATGTTTTTGTCGCAATCCATAAATGCAAAGAAATCTTTGTATGCAGGAGGAAATCTCAATTTAAAACTGAGTGATATATATGGATTTGGAGCAAATTTGAATATCGGCATAGATTACTATGAGACGATGGGAGAGACCTGGTGTCATCACCTGACTTCTTTAGATGGAAGCTTTACACTCTGGTGGAACAAAGGTCCCTACACGATATCTTATTGGCGTAAGATTCCAGGCAAATATCTGAGCGGCAATTATGTCGGGAAGGAAGAGAATGGAGACTCTTTCAGCTTTGAATATCAGCCAAACAAGCATTGGACATTTGAAGCAAGCTGGATGTATATGTTCGACAAGAAAGGCACCAAGTATCCATCATGGGGATATTCAAGTGTGAACCCCTACTTCAAGGAGCGCTATATCAAGAACAATGGAAACATGATAGTCCTCTCAGTCAGCTACTCAGCCGACTTCGGCTCCTTGTTCCGCACCTCCCGCCGCTCCCTCAACAACGCCGACAGCGGCTCCTCCCTCCTCAAGATGTAAGAGTGCCTGCTATGTTCGGGCTTCCGCCTTCCTCCAATCTTTTCTTTTGGAAAAAATGATTTTGAATTAAAGATTGGTGAGGGCGGAAGCCCGGATTTTATTTGGCGTATTCGATCTTGCCGACTACTTTGCGGCTCGGTCCGGCATTCTCATGGGCGCGGACGGAAGGCTGGTGCATGTCTTTGGGGAAGTAGAGGAAGAAGGTGTCGTTGGGTGCGGGGACGTAGGAGATTGCTTCGTCGGTGGTGTAGTTGGTCTTGTCTTTGACGGGATCGTATGGTCCTGTGGGGATGACATGACCGGCGAGTCCCATCAGTTCATCACCTACGAATGTATACTGCAGGTCGATGAAGTTCTCATGGCTCTCAATCTTTGTGTCTTCCGCACTCTTCGGGGTGTATTCGAGGATATTGACCCAGAGACGACCGGGGATGATGTCGTGCTTACCGGCAGCCACTGTATTGAGATCTGTATCTTTGATCCATGCGAACAATGCGTCCCATAGTTCGGGATTAGCTGCATACTGCTCCGCAAACTCAACTGCATCGATAGTCGCATCTGCCTTTAGGTCGAGACCTTTCGCCCAAGCACGGCTGTCTACCCATGCCTGAGCCTCTTCTTTTGTGAATTTCTTCATTTTTAATATTTACTTTGACTAAACGATTAAACACTTAAACGATTAAACCTCCTTTTCAGCATTGACCGTAGCCATGATTCCTCCTACCATGCCGAGGGCAAGCATGCGGCCATGGAATGAATAGCCGGCGTTATATCCCATCTTTTCGTCGCCGAGCATAAGGGGAGCGTGGTCTACGCGCATCGGGACATTGGGACGTAGCGTTTCGAAAGTCCTGACCACGTCAATCAGGCGCGGGTCGAGATGTGATGACTCCTTGAAGTCGCCGTTTGGCTGCGGCTGGCATATGCGGGCATGCACGAAGTGCGTGCGGTCGGCGTATTTCTTGGCAAGGGCAGGCACATCGTTGTGAGCCCCTGCGCTCAGGCTTCCGGCGCAGAATGTCAATCCATTGTGTGGATTGGGAACGGCGTCGAGGAATGCCTGGATATCTGCATCGCAAGTCACGATGCGTGGCAGTCCGAGTATCTGCATCGGTGGATCATCGGGATGAACGCACATGTTGATGTCGTATTCGTCACATACCGGCATGATGGCATTTAGGAAATATGCCATGTTGGCGCGTAGCTGGTCGGCATCTATTCCCTTATATAGATCAAGCAGTGAGCGGAATTTTTCTACCGGCTTCAGGTCTTTCTCAGAAATATTGCCGTTTACAAATCCTTGAGTCTTGACGATGATGTTGTCGACGAGGCGCTTTTCAGCCTCTGCATCCATGCGGGGAGCTACTTCCTCACGCATGCGGCGTAGTGTCTCCTCGTCATAGTCCTTCTCGGCTCCTTCACGCTTCAGAATATTGATGTCGAAGTATGCGAATTCGGCGCGGTTGAAATAGAGGTTTGATGTGCCGTCAGGGTTAGGATATTCGAGGTCTGTGCGTGCCCAGTCGAGCACGGGCATGAAGTTGTAGCAGATGGTCTTCACTCCGGCCTTGCCGAGGTTAGCAAGGCTGACCTTGTATTTTTCGATCAATTCGTCGCGGTCAGGACCTCCATATTTGATAGATTCGCTGACCGGAAGACTTTCCACGACGCTCCAGCGAAGCCCGTGGCTTTCGATATAGTCTTTCATCTTGTTGACTTCTTCCTCGCTCCATATTTCCCCGTTTGGAATATGATGGAGAGCAGTGACGATACCCTCAACGCCTATCTGGCGCAGCATATCGAGGGTGATTTTATCGTTGGGTCCAAACCAACGCCATGTCTTTTCCATAATTTCTATATAGGTTATTAGTTGTTTCTGTACGCAAAGTTAATCAATCTTTCCGAATAATTCAAGAGTATTTTTGGCCGTAGTATAAAGAAAAAGCCAGCTGCTGAAATAAAGCAACTGACTTTTGGTCGGGGTGACAAGATTCGAACTTGCGACCTCACGCCCCCCAGACGCACACTCTAACCGGACTGAGCTACACCCCGAGTCGGCTAAGCCGGAACCAACCGATATTCATTCTGAACGAAGCTGGGGGCTTCCATCCATATTCCTTGCGGAGCGAATATCTTGCGCATTTCTGCGGGGGTTCCCTGCTAAAGCGATGCAAAATTACTGCTTTTTTCTGATTTGACCAAATTTTTCTGAATCTTTTTTCGAGAAATTGATTATTTTCGACTTTTAATACCATCATTCTTCCTGAATATCTCGCATAGAGTGCGGGAGCGCAGGGGATGCGGAGATAGACATTTTGATAATTTTGCTTTTGAAATTTGCGGGATTGGAGCAGATTAGTTAATTTTGAAGTATGAAAACTATTATAATAGCAGAGGCGGGAGTCAACCATAACGGTGACTTCGAAACCGCCAGGAAAATGATCCTTGCCGCCAAAGAGGCAGGCGCCGACTATGTAAAGTTCCAGACTGCTGTGCCGGAACTTGTGATATCCGTCTTTGCAGAGCAGGCGGAATATCAAAAGGAGAATACAGGCGTGGTCGAGTCGCAGCTCGACATGTGCCGCCGCATACATCTTCCCTTAGATGCCTACAGACCCCTTAGCGACTACTGCAAGGAAGTTGGGATAGGATTCATGTCGACTCCTTTTGACCTTACCTCAATCGATGTGCTCGCTGAAATAGGGCAGGATTACTTCAAAATACCCTCAGGGGAAATCACCAACCTCCCTTATCTCCGGAAGATTGCTGAAAAAGGGATTCCGGTCATACTCTCGACAGGGATGTCGACCATCCGGGAAATAGAAAATGCCATCCAGATACTGACAGGGAGGCATGAGACCACACCGGAAGGATTCAAGCCCACTCTCTCCCGGAGCGACATTATCGTGTTGCACTGCAATACCCAATATCCCACTCCTTACCGCGACATCAATCTTCGCGCCATGCAGACTATGGCGGAGGTTCTTTCTGTAAAGACAGGATTCAGCGATCACTCCCTCGGGATCGAGGCGCCGATAGCAGCCGTGGCAATGGGTGCTTGCGTCATCGAGAAGCACTTTACACTTTCAAGAGAAATGTCCGGTCCTGACCATAAGGCATCGCTGGAGCCGGATGAACTCAAGGCGATGGTGACATCTATCCGCCACATTGAAGAAGCGCTTGGCGATGGAGTGAAGCGTGTCACCGATTCCGAGCGTCCAAATATCGAGATAGCCCGAAAGAGCATCGTGGCAATCAAGCCCATCAAGAAAGGGGAGATCCTCAACGTGGAGAATATATATGTGAAGCGCCCCGGCAATGGAGTGTCGCCAATGCTATGGGATCAAGCCATAGGCTCCAAGGCAATAAGGGATTTTGTACCTGATGAACTGATCGAACTCCAACCATGATAGCTATAGCGACATCCACAAGGGCTGACTGGGGATTGCTGACTCCTCTCATTGCGGAGTTGGCACGCCATGGGATTCCTCACACGATCCTTGCTTCAAACATGCATCTTCTTCCCGAAATGGGCATGACGGTAGATGAAATCAGGGCGGCAGGAGAAGACCCCGTAGAAATTCCGACAGCAGGAAATACAATATCCGAGACTCTCGCCGAGTCCACCCGCAAGCATGGCGAATGGTTTGCTGCCAACAAGCCTGATGCTGTTATAATACTCGGAGACCGCTACGAAATGCTCGGAGTGGCGTCTGCCGCCACTGTCAATGGCATACCCATCATTCATATTGCCGGGGGGACAGTCTCAGAAGGAGCCATGGACAACGCCATACGCAATGCCATCTCGCAGTTGGCTTCGCTTCATCTTGCGGAGACGGATAAATGCGCAGCCCGACTTGAGGGGATGGGTATAGGCAAGGAAAACATTGTGGTGACCGGGGCTATCGGAGTCTGGAATGCTTTGAATGTGCCGCTAATGGCTCGAGAGGAACTTGAGGAGTCACTCGGCAGGAAATTGCCGGAGAAATTCTTCATAGGCACGCTGCATGCCGCTACCCGCGACAGCGTTTCTCCGGAAAAGCAGATGAAGGAGTTCCTCGCAGGAATTGAGGGCTTCATGGAAGCGCGGCCCATATATGGAGCGATACTCACATATCCTAACAATGACACAGATCCCGCCCCGCTTATCGCATTGCTGAGGGATTTCGAAGCCAGACATCCTGACAAGATAATAGTGGTCCCCTCTCTTGGCATGCGACGCTATCTTTCAGCGGTAGCATTGTCGGAAGGCGTGATCGGCAACAGTTCGAGCGGAATCGTGGAAGTGGCATCTTTAGGAGTGCCCACACTCGATGTCGGCAACCGGCAGAATGGCAGGGAAAGAGCCGTAAGTGTAATCCACTGTGATGCTACGCAAGGAGCGGTCGCGATGAGCCTCTCCGTGATTACTGCTCCTATGATAAAAAAGGTGGCGGCGAAAAAGGCAAATCCATATTTCCGGCCAAACACACCCGCTATCATGGCAGAAGCAATCATGCTCCGGCTTAAGGAACTGTAGAATACAAGTTCTATTGTGAGGATGCTCCATTGTATAGAAATTTTACATATTAATTGCATATTTATAGTATATTAGGGAGTCAGACGTGGTTGGAGGCGCAATTTTCTTGAAAATTGTCGTTTTAATCGGTTTTTATTTTGGTTATATAGAAAATATCAATTAACTTTGCAGTCCAGACTTGAACGTTTGGCGCGGAAATTTATAAAAACTTAATAATATGTTGCCTAACACAGATGTCATCACGAAAGAAAGCGTGGTGGTACGATTTTCAGGAGACTCCGGCGACGGAATGCAACTTGCCGGAAATATATTCTCCAATGTAAGTGCAGGAGAAGGAAACACGATTTCCACTTTCCCTGACTATCCTGCCGAAATACGCGCTCCGCAAGGTTCGCTCAGCGGTGTGAGTGGTTTCCAAGTGCACATCGGTAAAGGAGTCCACACTCCGGGTGATGCGGCGGATGTCCTGGTAGCCATGAATCCTGCTGCCCTGAAGACCAACCTTCGTTATCTTAAGAAAGGCGGGATCATAATCTGCGACAGCGACACGTTCCGTCCTGCCGATCTCAAAAAGGCTGAATATGCCACAGAAGATCCGGTAGCAGAACTCGGAATAGACCCTGAGCATATCATGCTCGTGCCAATGACCACGATCCTCAAATCAGCGCTCGCTGACTCCGGCATGGACCAGAAGGCAATGATGAAGTGCAAGAACATGCTCGCGCTCGGCATCGTCTGCTGGCTCTTTGATCGTCCTGTGGAAGGCGTCCTCCATAAGCTTAAGGCAAAATTTGCAAAGAAACCGGCTGTCTATGAGGCAAATGCCAAGGTGGTGCAAGCCGGTTGGGACTACGGTCATAACACCCATGCCTCAATGCCCACTTACCGCATAGAGACTGAAGCTGTAAAGCCGGGTGTCTATACCGATGTCAACGGCAATACCGCGACAGCCTGGGGCCTCATCATGGCATCTGAGAAGAGCGGGCTCCCTCTTTTCCTCGGAAGCTATCCTATCACCCCCGCTACCGATATCCTTCATGAACTTGCAAAGCGCAAAGACCTTGGCGTGAAGGCTTGCCAGATGGAAGACGAGATAGCCGGAGTTTGCTCTGCCATCGGGGCATCTTATGCCGGCAATCTTGCAGTCACTTCCACTTCGGGCCCCGGTTTGGCTCTGAAGAGTGAGGGTATAGGCCTGGCTGTCATGGCAGAGCTTCCGCTTGTCGTCATCGACGTCCAGCGCGGCGGCCCGTCAACGGGCCTCCCCACCAAGACCGAGCAGACAGATCTCATGCAGGCTCTTTACGGACGCAACGGCGAGTCTCCACTTTGTGTGGTGGCAGCTGCGAGCCCTACTGATTGCTTCACGATGGCATTCGAAGCAGCCCGCATAGCACTTGAACACATGACCCCTGTCATTCTTCTTACCGACGCCTTCATTGCGAATGGCTCAAGCGCGTGGAGAGTCCCCGAAGAAGAGGACTATCCATCCATCAAGGTGCCTTATGTCAGGAAAGATATGGTGGAAGCCGGATGGACTCCATATATGAGAGACGAGGAAACCCTTGTGAGATATTGGGCTATCCCGGGCACTGAGGGTGCAATGCACCGTGTAGGTGGCCTGGAGAAAGATGCCAAGACAAGTGTGATCTCTACAGACGGCGCCAATCATGAGAAGATGGTGCAGACCCGTCGCCGGAAAGTGGCAAATATCGCAAACGACATCCCGTTGCTCCAGATCCAGGGTGACAAAGATGCCGATACGCTTCTCATCGGGTGGGGCGGAACGTATGGACATATGCTCACAGCTTGCGAAGAACTCAACCGTGACGGTCATCCGGTGGCACTCGCACAGTTCAGATACATCAATCCGCTTCCTGCCAACGCGCTCGACGAGATAAAGAAATATAAGAATGTCATCGTCGCAGAACTCAACACCGGCATGTTTGCCGATTATCTGCAGCAGAAGCTTCCGGGCATTGAGATCAAGAGAATCAACAAGATCGAAGGTCAGCCGTTTATGGTGTCGGAGATCGTAGAGGGAACCATCAAGCATATGAACGAAAAATAATCCGGTGACAATGGAAAATAACAATTGCATTTACGCCCCCGGCGACTATAAAAATGGGGCAAGTGTCCGCTGGTGTCCCGGATGCGGAGACCATGCTATACTCAATACACTCCACAAGGCGATGGCGCGTATCGGTATCGCTCCCAAGGATACGGTTGTGGTCAGCGGCATAGGCTGCTCCTCCCGTCTTCCTTATTATATGAATACATATGGCATGCACACGATCCATGGACGTGCAGCGGCGATAGCCACCGGCGTGAAGACCTCTCGCCCGGAGCTGACTGTATGGCAGATCTCAGGCGACGGCGATGGACTTGCTATCGGAGGCAATCATTTCATTCATGCCGTGCGCCGCAATGTGGATATCAACATGCTTCTCCTTAACAATAAGATCTATGGTCTTACAAAAGGACAGTATAGCCCGACATCTGAACGAGGTACCATATCCAAGTCAAGCCCTTATGGCACGACAGAAGATCCCTTCATCCCGGCAGAGCTCTGTTTCGGCGCGAGAGGCAACTTCTTCGCCCGTTCGTTCGACGTCGGTCTTGACATCAGCGTGGATGTCATGGAAGCAGCAGCTCGCCATAAAGGTGCTTCTGTGGTGGAGATTCTCCAGAACTGCGTGATCTTCAACAATGGCATTCATGCCAATATAGTCGACAAGGAAGTGCGTGACGACCATACCATCTATCTTCGCCATGGGGAGAAAATGCTGTTTGGCAAGAATCATGAGAAGGGTCTTGTGCAAGATGGATTCAAAGTTAAGGCAGTGACGATAGGAGAGGACGGCTATACGATTGATGATGTGCTCGTGCATGACGCTCACTGCGAGAGCAATTTCCTGCAGCAGCAGCTTGCCATGATGGACGGTCATGAGCTTCCGTTGGCACTCGGCGTCATCCGCGATTATGCAGCCCTGACTTATGAGGCAGAAGTTGCAGCCCAGGTTGAAGAAGTGAAAGGAAAGAAGAACTTCTCCTCCTTGCGCGACATGGTCTTGAAGACCATGGATACCTGGACGGTAGGATAAAAGGGCCATTAACGCCCCTTAAAGCCATTAAAGCAATTAGAGCCCTTAGAGCCCCGAAGGCCCTTAGGGCTCTTTTCTTGCTTATAAACCTAATTTTTGATGAAAATTAGGGTAAAAAATAGGAAATTAAGACAAAAATCGGCAAAAACTATGCACAAACATCAAAAATATGTGCAAAAAATTTCTTTATATGAAAATTTTTAATTAGTTTTGCAGTCTAAAAACGACAACTATATAATTTTTCTAACTCAAAACTATCAAGATTATGTCTGATATCGAAAACAGAGTAAAGGCTATCATCGTCGAGAAACTCACAGTAGACGAGAATGAAGTGACACGCGAAGCAGGCTTCAGCACAGACCTCGGTGCTGATTCACTTGACACAGTAGAACTCATCATGGAGTTCGAGAAAGTGTTCGGAATCACCATCCCCGACGAGGACGCAGAGAAGATCTCTACTGTAGGTGACGCTATCGATTACATCGAAGCTCACGTTTAATCACGACAACCCCCACATTTCTCTCAAGATAAGAAGGTTTCCCCTCAGAAGAGGCGGAAACCTGATCTTGAGGCTGTCTCATTGAAGAATATGGAATTAAAAAGAGTTGTAATAACGGGCCTTGGAGCCCTCACTCCCATCGGCAACGACGTTGCGACCGCTTGGGAAAACGCCAAGAAAGGAGTCAGCGGAGCTGGCCCGATCACGCATTTTGACGCATCCCTCTTCAAGACTCAGTTTGCTTGCGAAGTGAAGGATTTCAATCCCGCCGACCATTTCGACCGTAAGAAAGCCCGCCAGCTTGACCTGTATGCCATGTATGCACTGACAGCGGCTGATGAGGCGATAAAGGATGCCGGTCTTGAAGACGAAAACCTTGATAAGAACCGCATCGGTGTGATTTTCGCAGCCGGTATCGGAGGCCTTCATACGTTTGAGGAGGAAGCCGGCTACTATGCTATGAATAAGGAGAATGGTCCGAAATACAATCCTTTCTTTATTCCGAAGATGATCGCCGATATCGCAGCCGGTCAGATTTCGATCGACCATGGATTCCATGGGCCGAACTTTGCCACGGTATCAGCTTGCGCATCATCCAACAATGCTCTCATCGATGCTTTCAACTACATACGTCTCGGCATGGCAGATGCCATAGTGGCCGGTGGCGCAGAAGCAGCTGTCTATCCTGCCGGAGTAGGTGGCTTCAATTCAATGAAAGCATTGTCAACCCGCAACGACGAACCCACGAAAGCATCTCGTCCTATGAGTGGCTCGCGCGATGGATTCGTGATTGGCGAAGGCGCCGCCGCTCTCGTGCTTGAAGAGCTCGAACATGCCAAGGCACGCGGTGCGAAGATCTACGCAGAAGTGGCAGGCGGCGGTCTGAGTGCGGATGCATATCATATCACAGCCACACATCCCGAAGGTCTCGGAGCGACTCTGGTGATGGAGAATGCGCTTCGCGACGCCGGTATGAAGCCGGAAGAGATTGACTATATCAACCTTCATGGCACGTCTACTCCCGTAGGTGACCTCAGTGAGGCGAAAGCTGTGAAGAAGGTCTTCGGCGACCATGCATATAAGCTCAACCTGAGCTCGACCAAGTCTATGACAGGGCATCTCCTCGGGGCAGCCGGTGCTCTTGAGGCAGTGTTCACAGTCAAGGCAGTCACAGACAATATCGTGCCTCCTACCATCAACCATGAAGAAGGAGACGAAGATCCCGAAATTGACTATAATATGAACTGGACCTTCAATAAGGCTCAGGAGCGTGAGATCAATGCGGCTCTATCCAACACATTCGGATTTGGAGGCCACAATGCCGCGCTCATCATAAAGAAATACAAGGAATGATATAAATTCCTCCAATCATTCAGAAAACGGAACGATAAAGACAAGTCGTTCCGTTTTTTTTATCGATGGTTGTAGTTTTTTTGAAGAAAATTTGTTTTGGTCAGAATTTTATAATAACTTTGCGGAGATAGTGGGATTATAAGACATGGTTGTATAATAATTTATATCATTTGATAATGAAAAAAATATTTTTAGCTTTAGCATTTGTATTGATATGTGGCTCATTTTCTGCCAAGAAACTAAACGGCAAGGTGGTGAGAGAGGGGGATTCAAAAGGGGTAGGTTATGCTCGTCTGGCAGTGGAATATCCCGACACCATCATTAATTACGAAGCCGACCGCAAGGGGCGTTTCTCTTTTGAGCCATCGTCTTTTCCTCTCACTATAACGGCGCGGGCTGAAGGCATGACGGATGCCACCTATGGTTTTATGTCGATGCCTCCAAAGACGGTTAAGTTGGAAATAGAGTATGATCCGACAGTGTCAAGGGTGTCGCCAAGGCGTCGGGTAGATTGGTCGAGCGATTGGCCTCGTAGGCTCAGATCTACATATATAGTGCGCACTCACTAAAAAATTTAAGACTAAATTTTTCAAAAAATTCTTTGAAATATCCTTAATTTATCCTAATTTTGCATATTATATGCCGAAAGGGCATATTGCGTTTTGGAAAAAATATTAATATTTCTAAACTATAAATTAAATTTAAACTAACGTTATGTGGTTAACTTGCTCATCTGTAGGACGTAAGTTTATCATGGCCCTCACGGGTGCATGTCTCGTCCTCTTTTTAACGTTCCACTGCGTGATGAATGCTGTATGTATCTGTTGGCCCGAAGCCTACAATTCCATCTGTGAATTCCTCGGTGCCAATTGGTATGCGCTCATTGCATCCGTAGGCCTGGCAGTGCTCTTCATCCTGCACATCTGCTATGCCGTGTGGCTAACCCTGCAAAACCGCAAGGCGCGCGGTGAAGTGCGCTATGCGATCGAACACCGTCCCGCCACTGTGGAATGGTCTTCGCAGAACATGCTCGTGCTCGGTATCGTGGTTCTCGCGTTTCTCGTGATCCACCTGATCCAATTCTGGGCAAAGATGCAGTGGGTGGAAATTTGTGGCGACCATGGCACGCTTCCTGCTGCTGCCGGCACACTTTTCATCCAGGAGGCTTTCTCTAAGTTCTGGACCATCATCGTCTACATGATCGGCTTCATCGCCCTCTGGTTCCACCTCCAGCACGGTTTCTGGTCAATGTTCCAGTCAGTGGGTTGGGATAACACAGCTTGGATACCTCGCCTGAAGAAGATCGGCAACTGCTGGGTGTCAATCGTGATCGCTCTTTTCGTAGCCCAGGCTATAGTATTCACCGTCCGTGCTCACGAAAACTACTACAAGACAAATCCTGAACTCCGCGCTCAGTATAAGACTATGCTTGCGCCGATGTTCCTCCAGGACTTCGGTCCGGATGCAGCCCAGGCTGTCACTATGGCTCCCTACGAGCAGATCGCAGGCCAGATCCGCCAGATGGCTACCAACTTCGACTCTGACCAGGCTCGTGCTTACAACGAGAACAATCCCAAGTTCGAAGGTCAGGTGAAGACCCTCAATGCTGCAGTGGCACTCTTCGATTATCTTGAGGCTGCTGACGCGCAGAATGAAGAAACGAATCCCATGATGGTTCAACCACAATAATCCGAAAGCGATATGGCAACAGAAAATGTAAAAATCATGAATCCCGCGGATTCCAAGATCCCGGAAGGTCCTATCGCTGAGAAATGGACCAACTACAAGGCTCATCAGAAGCTCGTCAACCCTGCCAACAAGCGTAAGCTCGACGTGATCGTCGTCGGTACAGGTCTTGCCGGAGCTTCCGCTGCCTCTACTCTCGCAGAACTTGGCTTCAATGTGCTTAACTTCTGTATTCAGGACTCACCCCGCCGCGCACACTCTATCGCCGCTCAGGGAGGTATCAACGCTGCAAAGAATTATCAGAACGACGGCGACTCCGTATATCGTCTTTTCTACGACACAGTGAAGGGTGGCGACTACCGCGCCCGCGAAGCTAACGTATATCGTCTGGCTGAAGTGTCTAACAATATCATCGACCAGTGCGTGGCACAGGGCGTTCCTTTCGCCCGCGAATATGGCGGCCTTCTCGCCAACCGTTCTTTCGGCGGCGCTCAGGTTTCACGTACTTTCTACGCAAAGGGTCAGACAGGCCAGCAGCTCCTTCTCGGTGCCTACAGCTCACTCAACCGTCAGATCCATCTCGGAAAGGTGAAAAGCTTCAACCGCTATGAGATGCACGACGTGGTCCTCATCAAGGACAAGGACGGAGTAGAGCGCGCACGCGGTATTGTAGCCAAGAACCTCGTCACCGGCGAATTCGAGCGTTTCGCAGCTCATGCAGTCGTGATCGCCACCGGCGGCTACGGCAACACATACTTCCTTTCCACCAACGCTATGGGCTGCAACGTGTCGGCAGCGATGGCTTGCTACCGCAAGGGCGCATACTTTGCAAACCCGGCATATGTTCAGATCCACCCGACTTGTATCCCCGTTCACGGCGACAAGCAGTCTAAGCTTACCCTTATGTCGGAGTCTCTGCGCAACGACGGCCGCATCTGGGTGCCGAAAGACATCGAGGATGCAAAGAAACTCCAGCGTGGCGAGATCAAGGGAAGCGATATACCTGAAGAAAACCGCGACTACTATCTGGAACGCCGCTATCCGGCATTCGGCAACCTCGTTCCGCGCGACGTGGCTTCACGTGCTGCCAAGGAGCGTTGCGACAAGGGCTATGGCGTAAACAATACGGGTCTTGCAGTATTCCTCGACTTCTCTGAGGCTATCAACCGTCTCGGCATCGACGTGGTGCGTCAGCGCTACGGCAACCTCTTCGACATGTATGAGGAAATCACCGACGTCAACCCCGGCGAGCTTGCTAAGGAAATCGACGGCCAGAAATACTACAACCCGATGATGATCTTCCCGGCTATCCACTATACAATGGGTGGCATCTGGGTAGACTATGAGCTCCAGACTTCTGTAAAGGGTCTCTTCGCTATCGGCGAATGTAACTTCTCCGACCATGGTGCCAACCGTCTTGGTGCTTCTGCCCTCATGCAGGGTCTTGCTGACGGCTATTTCGTGCTTCCTTACACTATCCAGAACTATCTGAGCGACCAGATCACAGTGCCTCACTTCTCTACAGACCTTCCGGAATTCGAGGAGTGCGAGAAGAAGTGCCGCGAGGTTCAGGAGAAGCTCATGAACATCAAGGGCAAGCGTTCTGTGGACTCAATCCATAAGGAACTGGGCCACATCATGTGGGAATATGTAGGTATGGGCCGTACGGCAGAAGGACTGAAGACAGCTATCCAGAAGCTTGACGATCTCCGTAAGGTATTCGACACCGACCTCTTCATCCCGGGTTCGATCGAGGGCATGAACATAGAGCTTGACAAGGCATTCCGCCTCAACGACTTCATCACCATGGGCAAGCTCATGGCTTACGATGCCCTTTCACGCAACGAGTCTTGCGGCGGTCACTTCCGCGAGGAATACCAGACAGAGGAAGGGGAGGCCAAGCGTGATGACGAACACTACTTCTACGTGTCATGCTGGGAATATCAGGGTCCTGACAAGGCTCCCGAGCAGATCATCGAGCCGCTCCACTATGAAGCTATCAAGGTTCAGACCCGTAACTATAAGTCATAAATCCACTCAAAACTGAAATCAGACAATGGAAGAAAATATTATGAAAGTCAACCTCCGCGTTTGGCGTCAGGCTAATGCAAAGGCCAAAGGTGGATTCGTGACTTACGAAAATGTCGAGACTACTCCCGACACTTCCTTCCTTGAGACTCTCGACATCCTTAACGAGACTCTTGTGGAAGAAGGACAGGAGCCTATCGTGTTCGACCACGACTGCCGCGAGGGTATCTGCGGTATGTGCTCGCTCTATATCAACGGACATCCGCATGGTCCTGCTACAGGCGCTACCACTTGCCAGCTCTATATGCGTCGTTTCCAGAACGGCGAGACCATCACTGTAGAGCCATGGCGTTCGGCTGCGTTCCCCGTAATCAAGGACCTTATGGTAGACCGCAACGCATTCGACAAGATCCAGCAGGCTGGTGGCTATGTAAGCTTCAACTGCGGTGGCGCTCAGGATGCCAATGACCTCCCCATCTCCAAGGTGAATGCCGACGAGGCTATGGACTCTGCAAGCTGCATCGGTTGCGGCGCATGTGTGGCAGCCTGCAAGAATGGCTCTGCAATGCTCTTCGTCAGCGCAAAGATCAGCCAGCTCTCTCTGCTCCCTCAGGGTGAGGTAGAGAAAGACCGTCGTGTCCGCGCAATGGTAGCAAAGATGGATGAGCTTGGCTTCGGCAACTGCACCAACACCGGTGCTTGCTCCGCTGAATGCCCCAAGAACATCAAGCTTTACAACATCGGCAGAATGAACCGTCAGTTCATCGCCGCCAAGTGCAAGGAATAAGTACAGTCAGAATAAATGATAAAAAGGTCGGAGAGGCATTCAGCTTCCCCGACCTTTTTTCGTCTGTTTATATCACCACAGCGATCTGCGTTGTCTCAGAATCATAAAATATCCTTAATTATTTTGAGAGATAAAGATTTGGAGTTCAAAAGTTGGGCGCAGAGCGAATCTATAGATTCTATAATTGTTTTATAGCAAGGTGAACGGCGGGGCGAGTGAGAGATTTTTGTTTGGATGACTACAAAAATTTTTGTATTTTTGTATGCGTTTCAAGATGCAATTTCATAAAACGGTTATGAAGTCCTATTTTCGATATATTTACAAGTTGATGAGTTCTGCCAGTATGGCGGCGCTTATTGTATTGTCATTGGTCATGGGTTGTAAAGAAAGGGTAGACCCTAAACTTTCAGAAATAGACTCCAAGATGGAAGAGCATCCGGATTCTGCCTTGATGCTTCTCGACTCCTACCATCTTTCAGCCAATGCATCAGATTATGATCGTGCCTACTATGGAATGCTTTTGACCCATGCCCGCTACAAAAACTTCATCGATGAGACCAATGACAGTCTCATCAGTGCTTCTGCCGAATATTTCCTGAAGCATGACTGCAAGGAGCAAGCTTCTCGAAGTCTCTTCTTGAAAGGTATGATCCAGCGGAGTGCCAATAGCCTTGGAGAATCGGCTGTTTCATTCTCCAAGGGTCTTGATATTGCAAAGGCGGGTAAGCAATATATGTGGGCAGGCCAGTGTGCGAGAGGGTTACGTATGATATATGAAAGTTTGCATGATGGATCGGCACAGGTGAAATATGCGTGTGAAAGTCGGAAGGCATTTCTTAAATGCAAGGATAAGAGTTGGCAAGACTATTCTGAATATGAATTAGCTATAGCTTTGAATAATAATTGTAAGTATGAGGAAGCTTTGTCAGTATTAGATAGCCTTGATAAACAATGCTCTATAAAAAGCGATACTTTAATGCTCACTCAAATTGCACAATTAAGAGGAATGGCATTATTGGGTCTTGGGAAATATGAAGAATCATTAAAAAACTATGAATATTCCTGTGAATTGAACCATGAGATATTGTGTGAAAAAGATTTTCGTAATATTCGGATTGCTCTTTATAATCTTTATGGTGATTCAATCCCTGAAAACTATTTGTTGTTATTGAACAACATTGAAATAAAGAATACCCCAACTGATGCATATGATGTCCTTGTAAATGAGGGAGATTATAAGAAAGCATATGAAAGTCTTGAGCGGTATAAGGATGAGCAGGATAGTGTGCTTTCTATAATATTTAAGAACAATGTCTCGGAGTCTGTCAATCAGTATGAGACGATAAAAAGCATTTTGGCCGCGCAGAAGTTAAGAAATGAACGACTTTCATATTGCTTTATATTCCTTTTAATATTAATGATTGGGATATTCAGCTATTGGAGATATCGGGAGAAGATTCATAAGGAAGAATCGAAGCGTCTAAAGATAGAAGCTGATATGGAAAGCCTTCGTTCCGATCTTATGTCTCAATTAGATTCTGCTAAGAAGGAGTTGAAAAATGCTTCTAAAGAATCAGAGTGTGAAAAAGCGATTGGTTTTGAAAAAATCATTCGACAAAGATATGCTGAAGCCAATCAGCTGTGTGATGATTACTATCAAGGTTGTGGAATAAGTAAGAATAAGAGTAATGATGTAGATGCAAAAATAAATAGTATTATAGCAGAATTTAAAGATAATGAGAGCATGTACAAGATTGCAGAATATGTCGATGGAAAGTCAGGTGGTCTTTATTCTTCGTTTAAGAAGGATTTCTTTCATTTGTCTTCGGAATGTCATCGATTGTTCTTATATCTTATGTTAGGATTCAGCGCTCGAACGCTATCTGTTATTATTGGACAAAGTATAAATGCAATATATATTAAAAAGTCTCGTCTGAAATCCAAAATTACTCAGAGTGATTTATCCTTAAAAGATGAGTATTTGAAGTTCTTTTAATTTAAGTGGGTTCGATATAGGATCATTTAAGATAACTGATTATTGATTGTATGATAATATATTATGTCTGTTGAAAGATATTTGAAAGATTAATTTATGTCCGTTGGATACTTTTCTTATTAATTATTCCTAACTTTGCGTTCAAACCAAAATAATAATTTTTATGAACGCAAAGATTTTTATCAAACTAATGGTAGTTTTGGTGGTTGCTCTGACTTCTATATCGGCTACTGCTGATTCCGGATCATCTCAAAACTCCACTCACCGAGGGAAAGGCTCTGCTATGTTGGACTTACAGTATAAGTCACCAAACACTAAACGTGCCCCTTCAAGAAAACATTTGGAGGTAGTGTATATGGATGGAGCTGTTACACTCCTTTCACAAACATATAATGGAGAGTTCTCACTCACTTTTGAAAACTGTGAAACCGGAGAATCTGTCGTTATCCCATCTATATTTGTAGGAGAATCTATAAATATAGAATTGCCTTGTGGCATATATAATGTCAGTGTCACCGGATCTGACGGTCTATCATTCTACGGATTCCTTGAAATTTCTTGAATGATAGAATAAAGACTATAAGAATGTTGTAAACTTATCAACCACTAACTGCAAATTCCCATCAATTATGAAAAAGATTCCACTGATATTCCTTCTCATAGCAGTTTTTTTCTTGGTGTCGTCCTCAACAGATGCAAAGCCAAACCACACGCCCCGCGACGGGGACCGGCTTCATCCGGGAATAGCCAGTTCCCGAAGCCTGATACTCTCTGTATGTGATTCATCACGGACCGTACTCCTTGATCCGTCAGCTGTATCCTTCGCTGACGACCTCGACGCATATACATATATCGACAACGACACGATATCATATGTGCAGTTCGCCACGAAGCATCGTTTCCTCCTTCAAGGCGACACTTTGTCCTATATCGGATATGAGAACCGTGCAACATACTTCCATCTTGACTCAGCTGCCAATGTAGCACACTTCCCATTGAAAGATGGGGGGACTGTACGCGACAAATGGTCAGGCAGTATGCTGCAGTATGGCAGTATGATCCTCAAGAGGACGGTCGGCATCTCATCAAGCCAGGCAGAAGCGGGCTGGACACTGACCGACGGCACTGATACGCTACGAAATGCGGTAAGGCTTAAGTGGACCCTCGACATGGCTTATGCCGACCCGGACAGCGTCAACGCCTCGATGCCCGTCAGCATTGCCTCAGACATCATCTCCGACATGCAGGTCAACGTGAAAGCCATGCTGTCGGAAAGGCTACTGACCGAGCGCACCATATGGTTCTCCGAAGACGCACGCTACCCTGTGCTCACCGACAGCCGTGTCTCGCGCATAGTATTTAGTGATGGAGGAGAATCAGCCGACACCATACCGCGGAGCATGCTTGCCATTCACTATCCACCCTCTTTCCAGTATTCCGATACTGGTGAGGACTATGTGGCAGAAAATCCGGATGCCAAGAGCACCGGCAACCTATACGGAGAATATGGACAAGGGGACAATGACCGCGGCACATCCTTGAAGGTAGGTGACCCCGAACTAAGCGGCAATACAATCGCCTTCACCCTCAGCTCACCTTCCGGCACCCGCACCGCCACCGTCACACTCTTCACAGATTCCGGCATTAGGCTTACGGAATCCATGGAAGTTGCGGTCGGTCCTGTTGCGCAACGCTACAGTCTGGATGTACCTGCAGGATGGAAAGGGGTTATGCTCCTGAGAGTTGAAGTCGGAGAGGAATCATATACAAGAAAAGTTATCTTATAAGGAAAGGAGGACATCATGAAACGACTGTATACATTCATTGCCATCATTGCCTTATATATTGGACTCAATCCCCAAACAGTTAGCGCGGTTGAAGTCATTGACTCGTTACCGCAAGTCATCTTCGGTATAGATTCGGTTTCAGGAATAATGCCACTTTCAGACAGCGATGAGGGCAAATCCAGCCTGCTCAACGGCATAATACCCCCTGCGCCCCAGTCCCTGGCACTGGCACGATATGCAGAATATCCTGTGAGCCATACTACCGGTATACCCGACATATCCATTCCTCTGTATGAAATACATGTAGGTAACTACACCCTTCCAATATCCATAAGCTACCACTCTTCAGGTGCAAGAGTTGACGATGTCCCTACTTGTGTTGGACAGGGATGGACATTGAATGCGGGCGGAGCTGTGATCAGGACTGTCATGGGTGCTCCCGACCAACCGCAAGGCGTAAGTCAGAACAGGAAATACATGGATGTGGAGGAAGTCCGGAAACTCATGGCAGAAAAGAAGGGTGAGGCCACCTACGGATACAGGCACATAGTGCGCATGCTGCTTGAAAACAACAAGTACTACGACACGGAATCCGACCGCTATTCATATAATGTGGGCGGATTGACTGGACTGTTCCGATATGACATCAACAAGGATGATTTCGTGACGCTTGACCACGCCCCTCACATGATATCGTTTAAGTCCAATATATACGCACCTTTCGTAGATTCAGAATTCGTAATCAAGGATGCCGCCGGCAACGAATACTATCTTGGGAAAAACGAGGTCAGCTGCCTCAGCGACGACGGGAACGGGAACGAGTACACCACTGCCTGGTATGTCGACAGCATAAGGACACCTTACGGCAACGTTAGGTTCAGCTACCTTCCCGGCGATCTGGCATTCAACATCACGAGGAGCAGCATGACCACTGAAGCCGGTTATTATCCGTACAAAAACGGAGAACATGGCCTTAACTTCGGTTATAAAATAGAGGAACGTAATTTGTCGGCAACCTATCGACATGACCAGACACTTGTCAAGGAGATCACGTGGGAGGGAAACCGCATAAGCTTCACGTACAGCAACAGCGATCCCGGGTTCGAGCCCCATAGGCTTGAATCGGTGACTGTCTTCAATGCGGACGGCAGCATACGTAAGAAAGTGACATTCTCATACACGATCTGGTATGAATCCGGCTCCTCCGGGAAAGGCAGGCCTCTACTTACCTCTGTGAATGATTCTGAGTCAGGAAATTTCTCTTTAGCCTACTACGATATGGACGGATACTACGGTATACCGTCGTGGAAAACGGCAAAGGATACCGCCGGGAGCAGCGACCTGTGGGGATACTACAACGGAGGGAACGCCAGCATTCATTTTCTGCCTGCAGACATCGCCGCAAAGCTTGAGGACAAAGTAAACGGCGTGAGCACAGGATCAAGAGACCGGAGTCCCAAATTGTCATATACGAGGATGGGAGTCCTCAAGTCAGTGCAGTTCCCGACAGGAGGGAACGTGACCTATTCCTATGAACTCAACTCCATGGAAGTTGACGGCAAACCGTACAATGCAGGTGGTCTTAGGGTCAGCCGCGTTGATATAAATGACGGGGGCACAGTCCGTTCCAAGACCTATTCATACCAGGGATTCCTGACACAGGACCCTCCTGAACAGCGCATGATATGCGACATGACACTCGTGTGGAGCGGGGTGGATCCTTTTCCATCCACTTCTTACGCGACATCCTGGCGCACTGTCTCATCATATCCTGTTGGATATTCGTACGCCCCCTCCAATCCGGTGGCATATACGTTCGTGACAGAAACCTGTTCTGATGGTTCCAGAACTGAATACGAGTATTTCCCCGGATATCTCGCGGATTCCGCCATGGCAAGACCAACCCCACATCCCACGACATGGTCTCCTTCACTCTTGGACCCGGGACGCAGGATGCCGAGGCTCAAGAGGAGGAGCGTATATGACAGCAATGGTAACGAGGTGTTCAGGGAGTCCCTGGAATATGCAGTGGGTGTTGATGATGACATGCTCACCACCGGATTGAGACTGTACTGCAACGTATCGTGGTCAGATTACAAAAAAGGCGATCGATTCTACACTAATAGAGATACCGAAAAAGTAGACGAGTGGTTTCCAATAGCCGGCGTGAGCATTCTGCCTGACGTAGACGATTACCTTTTCTATGAGGAGACCAAGGCCAGACGCATACCTACGTTGCCGTCACGCAGGACGGAGGAGGATCTGGCGACAGGATTCAAGACCGTAACTGAATATTCATATGATGCTGATTACAGGACACTGCAGCCTCGTTCACAGACGGTCACCAACAGCAACGGCACTGTATTCCGCACAGAATACACATACCCCTTCAACCATACCGAGGCATACTGCCGAGAGATGACAGAGTGGGGTCTGAATGACCTTCCTGTTGAAACCCGGATTTATTCAGGACAGGCTTTGCTTTCAAAGGAAAGGATAGGGTACACCTTACACAATGGATTCTTCTATCCGTCAAGCATATCATCATGGTCAGCCCCGACAGCATCTTCGTTGCAGTCTCCGCCGGCTACTCTCCCGGAGCGCGAGAGGATTTCCTCCTTCAACTCCAAAGGTCGTCCGTTGTTGGCCAAGATCAACGCCACGGACGAGACCTCCTTCAAGTGGAATTCCAGAGATGACCTTCTGGAATCCTCCACAGCACCTGGAGGATTGAAGACGACATACACCCACAAGCCACTCTTCGGGCTTGCCTCAGTCACGCTCCCCAACGGATATACAACATCCTATTTGTATAATGCCGCGGGCTTGCTCCAGTCTGTATCTGACAAGTCGGGTGCAATAGAAGAATACACCTACAGCTATACCAACCATCCTAAGCTGTACGGTGACGGAAACTCAGTCACGACACGCCGGAAGCTGGATGCATCGGGCTTCCATGAGGTGCTGAACAAACAGTATTACAGTGGGCTTGGTCTCCCGACAACGCTTGTGCAGGGTGGAATGAACACAAAGGGGGAATACCTCTACAGCACGACCGGCTATGACAACATGGGCAGGCCCGTGGTCAATATCCTGCCCGGGGCAGGGGGCAAGACCCCCAAGTTCAAGTCTTACAGTGAGATTGACCTGCTGGCAAAGGAAACCCATGGGGAGGATTATGCACGCTCGCAGACCATCTTTGACGCTCTTGAGCGTCCCGTGAAGGTCACAACCCCGGGTGATGCCTGGAACGAGGCCGGCAAGGCCAAGGTCACCCAGTACATTGCGAATGCGGCAAACAGCGTACGTCTCTACCGTGCCCCCATGACCGCGATCTCTCTCGTGGAAGACGGATATTATGCAGCCAAGACACTGCAGGGAGTTCGCACGGTTGACGAGGATGGAAAGGAGATGACAGTCTATACCGACCGCCTTGGACGCAAGGTGCTTGAGCGCCGTGGACCAGAAAGCAAAAAAGGACAGAACGACACTTATTTCGTCTACAACGATCTCGGGCAGCTGCGCTACGTGCTCAGCCCCGCATATCAGGAAGACGCGAACCAGACGGAGTATGTGTATGAGTACCGCTATGACCGATACGGCAATGTGGTCTATAAGGCAATTCCCGGTGCCGGATACACTCAGTACTGGTATGACCGAGCCGGGAGACTGGCATACATGCAGGATGCGAACCTGCGCTCGAAGTCGCTCTACCGTTTCTTCATCTACGACAAGGCGGGGCGGCAGGCAATCCAAGGAGTGTGCAAGGTATGCACTCGCGACGAGACCGTGAACTTCGCCACATACACCGGAGGCACCGGCGGCTTCATGTCTACAGGCTACACGCTTGCCAACTCATCCCGGATACAACAGGCGACGCTCGAGACTGTCAGCTACTATGATGACCATACTTTCACAACTTACCTTGACACGGATATTGCCAAGTCAAGCACCCAATCCTGCAAGGGCCTGCAGACCGGTTCGGTGGTTTACAACTCTGACGGCACGAAGTCCTCATCCGCATTATATTACGATGCCAAGGGTCAGGTGATCGAGAGCAAGGAGCGGACATCCTTCGGGACCCTCCGCACCACGACCAACACCTACACGTATTCGGGACAGCCGCTTAAGTCGATGGTGACGGAAGGAAACGTGACGACCATCACCGAGAACACCTACGATCCGGGTTCGGGACTCCTGACAGCAACCGACGTGACCATAAACGGCACGAAGCAGCGAGTGTCAGCAGTGGCATACGACGACCTCGGGAGGATTGCGTCAGTGACACGCGGCGCCGAGCAGAACAGCGGCGGAAAAGTGAGCTACACATACAACATCCACGGACAGACAACATCCATCACTGGACCGGGATTCTCCCAGAATCTCTTCTATGCGGATGGTCCCGGAAATAAACTGTACAACGGTTCTGTAAGTGCAATGACATGGACAATGGGGCCTGGGACAGCACGACGTGGATACAAATACAGTTATAACGACTACGGATGGCTCACCTCCGCAGATTATGGAGAAAGTGATGCCCTGACTGCCTACAGAGACAGATATTCCGAGAAGTTTACTGCATTCACGCGTAACGGAGGGATAACCAAGCTCCAGCGCAACGGCCTCAAGGCAGACGGCACTTACGGCAAGGTCGATGATCTCACACTGGTCTACACAGGCAACAGGGTGAGCGGAGTATCCGATCTTGCACCCGCAGTCACCCAAAACGGCAGTATGGATTATCCCGGAGGTAATACATCGAAAGTGCCGACATACAATGCCTTCGGTGCATTAGTATCTGATTATGGTCGTGGCATCACCTCCATCGATTACGACAACTTCGGGAATCCCACCAAGATACAGTACTCTGGCAGCCGAAGCACCTCGAATGTGTACTCATCTTCAGGAGAGAAACTTAAGACAGTGCAAAACTCCGGATTTACAAAGCTGAATGATGCGGCTATCATCTTTGATGAGGGAATATATTCTGTTCAGGCTGACGATATGAATATAGTTGGCATCAGTGCTGGGTCAACCGTTGAATACCACGGCAACATCATCTACCGCAATGGCACTGTAGATATGATCCTCTTCCCCGGCGGCTATGCCACAATAAACGGGAACTCCGTCACGTTCCATTATTATACCCAGGACTATCTCGGTAATAACCGCGCCGTCATCAACGGTTCGACCGGAGCGATAGAGCAGACGGTGGCATACTATCCCTACGGAGGAGTTATCGCCGACCTTGGCACGGCAGCTACAACAGGTCAACCCTACAAGTTCGGCGGCAAGGAGCTGATGACTGCCAACGGCCTCAACGAGTATGATTTCGGAGCAAGGCAGTACTACTCAGCTGTCCCGGGATTCACCTCCATTGATCCGTTCTGCGAAGACACTCAATGGCTCTCTCCTTATCTTTTCTGTGGTAATGATCCCGTGAACAACACAGACCCTACGGGAGCGATCCTTGAGACAGTGTGGGATGTCGGGAATGTGCTGTATGATGTAGGTGAGGCAGCCTACAATCACATGACCGGCAACCATGACAAGGCAAAGCAAAACTGGATCGATGCCGGACTGGATATTGGAGCGATGCTCATCCCTGGAATTCCTGCAGGTGCATCCAAGGTTGGAAAGGCTGTAAAGGCTGCCGTGGGAAAGGCTGACAAGGTGACTGATGTAGTTTCCGATGGAAAGAAGGCGTCCAAGGGAATGAAGAATGCCGAAAGAGTTGCCGAAGGTAAAGAATTTGGAAAAAGTAGTGCCAAGTCAATTACAGATGCAAATCAATCAACAGCCGCTGAGGTTACGCTCGTGCCTATGAATGGCAAAGGTAATGTAAAAGGTAATAGAACAAGGGTAGATATTTTAAAACAGAATGATAATACTTTTCACATTGTTGAATTCAAACTAACAGACACTACTCCATTGACAAAAGGACAAAAAAATGCATGGGAACACGTAAAAAATGGTAATGGAATATTTGAAGTACGTTCGACTATCGATAATCTAAACCTTAATCCTGGAGATTATGTTAAAGTAACAGATTATAAAATAATTACAAAATATAAAAATTGAATTATCATGAGTACTTATTTTGACCAAGTAGCATCAGAATTATTGGAAGATCCATATTTCCAAAAATTCAAATTTAGGAAAGGTGACAGTTCTTTGATACAAAAAACAAGATATTGTATACAGATAATTAACCTTGAACATTGGAATTGTTTCAACATTTCTCTTTCGATACGACCTCATTATGGGGTTAGATTCGAACTACTACGCAAGTGGTTTGAAAAATTCAGTTTCAAATCATTGAGAGATCAGCGAAATGGATGCTATGTTGGATTTGATGGGCGTATGTTAGGGAAACAAAACACGTATGAATTCCCATATTATGAAACAGGACAAATCTATAAAGATGAGTTCAAGAAACTTAGAGACGATATCATCGAATGCAGCGAGTATGTGTTTGATGAGTATTCTACTCTTGAAAAAGCATATCAAAAAAAATTAATACCCATTCTTGAAGGAAAGAAAGAGCTCCCAGGAGTTGGTGCCGATTGGTTTTTTGAAAATCTTACATTATGTAAGATTCTTCATCCGGAAAAATATGAGGAACTAAAAGACATTCATTTAAGACATGCAGAGGAAATGTATGAAAGGAATGAGCCAAACATGTCAATGTATTATCCACGTATGGGTGAAATCCTAACATATATGGAGAATCAAAAGTTTATGATATAGAAAAACTCCTTTTGTATATTTGGTCTATTAGTTTAGCTTCAAAATTTAGTTATGTTTTATCATTTGTCGCTTATCCATGACCAAACGGAAAAAGGCGATACTCTCCATTATTTATTACACGTACAATATGTATTACTACTCATGTAACAAGTGAATCGAAATCAACGGCTCGACCGGAGCGATAGAGCAGACTGTCGCTTACTATCCATACGGCGGAGTTATCGCCGACCTTGGCACGGCAGCGACAACAGGCCAGCCCTACAAGTTCGGAGGCAAGGAGCTGATGACCGCCAATGGTATCAATGAGTATGACTTTGGAGCGCGACAATATTACTCTGCTGTCCCCGGATTCACGAAGCCGGATCCGATGGCTGAGAAGTATCCGTGGCTCTCCCCATATCTTTATTGCGGCAACAATCCGGTTAATCTGGTGGATCCTTCTGGAATGATCTGGGAAAATCCAGAAGATGCTGAGAGGTTATTGAATAATGTAAAAGATCGAATTCAGAATTTGCAAGATCAGATATCTGGATTGAATGCTGATCTGGATAATAAAGATCTCACTGATAAAGAAAAAAAAATAACCCGATCCATGATAAAGGAGAATAAAGAGAAAATAACATTATTAGAAAATAGTATGACGACAATTGTTGACATGGGTAATGACCAAGAACATATTTATGCATTTGAATCAACAGACGGAAGTCAGCCAAACATGGTAAGACAGGGAGAAGACGGAACTATTTTTGTTCAGGCATCCTCAGATTCTATGGCTCTTCATGAAATAACACATGTTGGTCAGTCCTTGAAAAATGATGGTCTTATCTTTGTAGATGGTAAGTTAAGGAATGCCTCTACAGAACTGGGTGGGGCTGCTAAAAACGAAGTGGTTGCCTATAGGACGCAATTTGCCATGGATCCGCGCGATATGCCCATTCCCGTCATTTCAATAAAAATGATAAACAACAAATACCTTCAACATATACAGAACCCGCAAACGGGAAAACCTCTATACCCTTATCTGCAATGAAAGATATGCGACTAAAGCTTTCCATTGTTGTTAATTTATTGGGTCTAATTATCATCTTTTCAGTAGAGGTGTACAGTTTTAAATTCAATAAAGATGATGGAATGAATGTATACTCCAACAAGTTTACCTATATTGTTGTTGATTCCGATTTCAGTAAGGCTCAGATATATGAAATGGATCCAAACCCACATCATCCTGTACTATCAAGGGTTTACTGGCGGGGGGACTTTCATTTCCGACATATTAAAGATGATTTCTATTCAATTGTCAACAAAGAATGGCCAGGTAAAGAATGCATTGATAATATGGATGTTTCTTATATGCCATTGGATATAGGATGCGTCACTGCCAGATTCAGACTTGATAACTGTAAGGATCAATATGTAATAATGGCCAAGAGTATTAGAACAGACTCCATATATAGGATGGTTTATCCTGTTGAGAAAGAACTGAATTTGCCGATAGATGACTATGGCTACCGTTTTTCGATCAGTCCTTCAGAATCCAACTGTGATTTAATGGCCGGTATATATTATGGATTTTCACCAACCATAAAGTATCTTGATTTGCCAAAAATGCATAAAGATTTTTTTTCTTCAGGAGGATCTATTGATATTTATTTTCCGCTTTTTAACGATTGGATTTTTGACCTCTGGTGTATCAACGGAGATATTTTGCAAATGAATAATCAAATTCTCAATGAAAAAATTGTATGGCATGGGAAAGAATTTAAGTTATTCACCGGTATACCGGGCACTTTCAATCAATAAATGTGCAATTGCCTTATGTATTGCACTCTTCTGCAATATGGTTTTTGTAGATTGTGGTGATATGTTTGCGACAAAGTATACTGCTGATGAATTTGGATATATCAATGTTGATGAAGACGGGAAATATGTGGAAATTTTCAAAAAAATCCCATCAGAATATGGTTATGAAAATATTGCCTGTTGTAGAATCAACGAAAGGATCGATAGTTATTTCACCATCTCGTCCCTCCAACCAATATCTTATAGGGATCTTGATATTCATATTTTTCAGGAATATAGTCAATCTCCGGATTCCATTTCGGTAAAGATAGTATTGCCTCCATTAGAAACTGATAGCCTCTACGTAAGGATTAATACTTCGATAGGATATCCCGAAAAATTTAGTTTTTCGTCTGACGGGACAGTGGAATTCCGTTTGAAAAAGTACCAATTCGAATACGATAATTTCTTTAGCACTGTGGTATATCCCGAGATAAATCCTTTCAGAACAGACACATCTTGGGGTAATTGTGAAACGCTATCCTTTCTTGACTTGAGACTGGATGAAATTCTGGATGTGGCAGATCCGTCACTAACCAGAATAGAGATTGACATCCCCGACTTCACAAGCGATATCTTTCAGAAATGGGTAATCATCGAAGATTTTGTTTTAAGGAAGGATTCCTATATATTATGGAGAAATATTCAATTTGAAATTCAAAACTAAGAGAGTAAATTTTATCATTTCAGTTAAGGCAGGAGGCTCGCTATCCATCAACGGCAATTAGCCCATTCCATTAAATATTTGTAGATATTTGTTGAAAAGTTTTGAGAATCTAACATTTTTTTATAAATTTGCAAGGTCAGGGTGCGTCTGTGATGGCAGATGCATTCTGACGTCGCTCAGAGAGTTATAAATTTTGTGTTCAATCAATCTAAATCAATTTATATGAGGAAATTTTTTACTTTAACACTAAAATCCAAACTGTTCCTGTTTTTATGTCTCCTCTTCGTGGCTACTGTTTCTGTGAAAGCCGAGGAATATAAATCGATGATACGCTATGATCGGGTTTGGGAACATATTTCAGTTTATTGGGATGACAATACTGTTTATTATACCAAGTTTGACGATGCCGAGGAAATCAACGGCAAGACCTATCATCCATTGGTGTCTTTCCGTAAGGAAAATTATAGCCAAGATGAAGAAGGCAAATCTCATCTTTTGGACGTAGATGACAATTACTTCCAGCATGAAGGATACCTGCGTGAGGAAGACGGCAAGGTCTATACCCTCATCACTGATGTCGAGCGCAGTGACTACGGCTTGCATGGGCATCTCTATATTCCGAATGGCAGTGATGCCCATCCCGCAGATCTGGAAGAAATGCTCATATATGACTTTACCTGTAAGGAAGGTGAATCTTATCGTGGACTGGTTACGAATGGGTATTATGTAGATGAAACCACCTACAAGGTCAAATCCGCCAAATTCATTGAAATCGATGGCGAGCAGCATCGTTGCCTGGTTGTATCTCCAGAGGAATACAATGAATATTTAGAGCTGCCAATGGTAGAGGGTATAGGCATCGCGAGCGAATATGGATGTCTTACCACCATAAATACCGATATGCCAACGTTTCCCTGTATGGATCACATATTCAGCTGTGTATTGGATATGGATGGCAAGGAGGTCTATAGACGCGGTGAAGGCCTCTCGGGCATTCCGATCATAGGGAGTATGGCAGATCAGTCAGAAGAGACAGCCCCGATATATGATGTCTACGGCCGCCGCATCAGCGCCCCGGCTCCCGGTCAGCTCTATATTCAGGGAGGGAAGAAATTCATAGCCCGCTGAAGTGTTATGAGGCAAATCTGCTGAACAAGTGCAGAATTACATTAAAAAACTTTTCTGCGCACGTCTGCTCGTTCTTGCTCCGGACAAATTTTTGTATAAATTTGCAAGGTCAGGGTGCGTCTGTGTTGTCAGATGCATTCTGGCATGTCATCCGAGAGTTATAAATTTTGTGTTTGATCAATCTAAATCAATTTATATGAAGAAAAAATTTACTATAATGTTACAATCCAAACTGTTCCTGTTTTTATGTCTCGTCTTCGTGGCAACTGTTTCTGTGAAAGCCGAGGAATATAAATCAATGATACGCTATGACCGTGTTTGGGAACATACTTCAGTTAATTATAATAGCAAAACTGTATATTATAATAAATTTGACGGTCCGGAGGAAATCAATGGCAAGACTTATCATCGACTGGTATCATTTCGCAAGGCACGTTATGACTATGATGCAGAGGGAAAGATATATCTCTTCGATGTAGATGAGAATTACTTATGGCATGAAGGATATATGCGAGAGGAGGATGGCAAAGTCTATACACTTGTCACCGATATAGTGCATGATGATTACGGCGAATATGGAAAACTCTATATTCCCACTGACAGTGATGCTCATCCCTCTGATCTGCAGGAAAAACTCCTCTATGATTTCACTTGTAAAGAAGGAGAGTCTTATCATGGGTTGCAAGGGAACCTGAGTTATGTAGAGGAAATGATCTATAAAGTCAAGTCAATTGAATCAATAGAGATTGACGGAGAGCAACACCGCCGCTTGCTGGTATCTCCAGAAGGATATGACGATATAGAACTGAAGATGGTTGAGGGTGTAGGTGTTGATAGCGAATATGGATGTCTTACCTCCATCCACTTTCTTAACCTGCTTGCTTGTCCCTGCAGAGATCACATGTTCAGCCGTGTATTAGATATGGATGGCAAAGAGGTCTATATGCGCGGTGAAGATCCATCGCGCATACCGATTGACTTTTTAGGAGTAGGGAGCATGGCAGAGCAGGCAGAAGAAACAGCACCTATCTATGATCTCTATGGGCGTCGCATCAGCAACCCTGCCCCGGGTCAGCTCTACATTCAGGGAGGGAAGAAATTCATAGCCCGCTGAAGTGTTATGAGTCAAATCTGCTGAACAAGTGCAGAATTACATTAAAAAACTTTTCTGCGCACGTCTGCTAGTTCTTGCGCCGGACAAATTTTTGTATAAATTCAAGGTCAGGGTGCATCTGTGTTGGCAGATGCATTCTGGCATGTCATCCGAGAGTTATTAATTTTGTGTTTAATCGATCTAAATCAATCTATATGAGGAAATTTTTTACTTTAACACTAACATCCAAACTGTTCCTGTTTTTATGTCTCGTCTTCGTGGCGACTATTTCTGTGAAAGCCGAGGAATACAAGTCGATGATACGCTATGATCGTGTCTGGGAACATATTGCAGTTCATTGGACTCACAACACTGTATATTATGCAAAGTTTGACGGCGCTGAGGAAATCAACGGCAAGACCTATCACAGACTGGTGTCTTTCCGTAGGTCAGATTTTAACTATGATGAAGAGGGGAAGCCGTATGTATTTGATGTGGATGAGAATTACTTGCAGCATGAAGGATACCTGCGTGAGGAGGACGGCAAGGTCTATACCCTCATAACTGATGTCAAGCGCAGTGACTACGGCTTACATGGGCACCTCTATATGCCGAATGGCAGTGATGCCCATCCCGCAGATCTGGAAGAAATGCTCATATATGACTTTACCTGTAAGGAAGGTGAATCTTATCGTGGACTGGTTACGAATGGGTATTATGTAGATGAAATCACCTACAAGGTCAAATCCACTGAATTCATTGAGATCGATGGAGAGCAACATCATCGCCTGTTGGTATCTCCAGAGGAAAGTGAATGGTTAGAACTGCCAATGGTCGAGGGTGTAGGCATCGCGAGCGAATATGGATGTCTTACCACCATCAATACCGACATGCCAACGTGTCCCTGTATGGATCACATATTCAGCCGTGTATTGGATATGTATGGCAAAGAGATCTATAGAGAAGATGAAGACCCGTCGCGCATACCGATCGACTTCTTAGGAGTAGGGAGCATAGCAGAGCAGGTCGGAGAAGCAGCACCTATATATGATCTCTACGGACGTCGCATCAGTGCCCCGGTTCCCGGTCAGCTCTATATTCAGGGAGGGAAGAAATACATTGGAAAGTGATCACAGATTAATGCTAAATGTTTTAAAAAAGCCATTCCTTATCGGGGATGGCTTTGATGTATATAGCTCTCAAAATTAAAAATCTCACTCGGCGAGCCTTCTGTCCCATCTGCTTGAGATCCTTTCCTGAGCATACACCCCGATAATCGAAAAATTTATTATAAATTCTTAATTTATTTGGTATGTCATTATTTTTTGATTATCTTTGTCTATTCTTTCGCAGATAGGCGTGTCGCGGAGAATATCCTTTGCGTTCTCTGCTCCTTTGCGCCCTCTGCGTGTACCTGATAACCTAAAATTGACATACCAAAGCTGATGAAGAAAATACTCTGCGCAGCACTCGCTCTTTTCTCCTTTGCATCTTATGCATCGGAAAGAACCGAGACTCTCCTTAAAAACTGGAATTTCTCACAAGATTCCCTTAAATGGAATCCTGTCACTATCCCTCACGACTGGGCTATTTATGGACCTTTTGACCGCGAAAACGATCTCCAGAAAGTAGCCGTAGAACAAAATGGCGAGAAGGTTGCCACTTGGAAGACTGGACGCACCGGTGGACTTCCTTATGTGGGCAAAGGATTCTACACCACAACTTTCAATATTCCTGATACCCCTGACCGTAGTTATGCCCTCGTATTCGACGGGGCCATGAGTAACGCACATGTATATGTCAACGGCAAGCTTGCCACAGTCTGGCCATATGGCTACAACTCATTTTATGTAGATGTCACTCCAATGGTGAGGTCAGGAGAGAACTTGCTTGAGGTCTCACTCGAAAACAAGCCAATGTCTTCACGCTGGTATCCAGGTGCGGGACTATACCGCAATGTGAAGCTGATTTCCACTGATAAAGTGCATGTACCGGTATGGGGAACTCAGCTCACAACTCCCTACGTAAGCAAAGAATATGCCACGGTCCATCTCGTGACCTCGCTCGAAGGTGTCAACAAAGGTGACTTTGTCACTCTATCCACTGAAATCACTGCCCCTGACGGCAAGGTAGTGGCCTCAGACACCCACAACTATAAGATTTATCCCGGAGTCAATCTTAACCAAAACTTCAGGGTTGACAATCCCGACCTGTGGAATCCCGAGAATCCCGCACTCTATCGAGCCACGACAAAAGTGATAGTCGACGGCAAGACTGCCGACGAGTATTCCACCCGTTTTGGCATCCGCAGCGTTGAAGTAAGGGCAGGAGAGGGCTTCTTCCTCAACGGGGAGAAAATACAGTTTAAAGGGGTCTGCAACCATCATGACCTTGGACCTTTGGGGGCAGCTGTCAACAAATCGGCACTCCGCCATCAGCTTGAGCTCCTCAAGGATATGGGAGCCAACGCAGTGCGCACAGCCCACAATATGCCGGCTCCCGAACTCGTCGAGCTATGTGACGAACTCGGACTAATGATGATGCTCGAGCCTTTCGACGACTGGGGTTTCCGCCCTAAATCCAAGAATGGATATGGCACCATCTTTGACGAATGGGCTGAACGCGATGTGGAGAACATGGTGCGCCAATACCGAAATAACCCATCTGTAGTAATGTGGTCGATCGGGAACGAGGTGCCCTCACAGTGGGGACCTGACGGACTCAAGGAACTCACTTTCCTTCAGGATATTGTTCACCGTGAGGATCCTACCCGTCCCGTCACTTGCGGCATGGATCAGGTGAAAACTGTCACGACAAACGGATTTGCCGCTGCCCTTGACGTGCCGGGCTTCAACTACCGCGTGCATATGTATCCCGAAGCAATCGGCAAACTCCCGCAGAACTTCCTGCTTGGTTCGGAAACTTCTTCTACTGTCTCAAGCCGCGGCAAATACTATTTCCCTGTCGAGAAAGCCTATGACGTGACTCGTCCTGACAACCAAAGCTCGGGATACGACGTGGAATATTGCTCATGGAGCAACATCCCTGATGATGACTTTGCTGCTGCCGACGACTATCCCTGGGATATGGGACAGTTTGTATGGACAGGTTTTGACTATCTTGGCGAACCCTCTCCCTACGACACTGACGCATGGCCCAGCCACAGCTCATATTTCGGCATTTTCGACCTTGCTTCGCTACCAAAAGACCGCTTCTATCTCTATCGCTCGAAATGGAACGAGAAAGACCATACGCTCCATATCCTCCCTCATTGGAACTGGAAAGGACGAGAAGGAGAGGTCACACCGGTATTCGTCTATACCGATGCTCCTAAAGCGGAGCTCTTCATCAACGGCAAAAGCCAAGGCATCCGCGAGAAGAATGACTCTTCCAATATGAACCGCTATCGCCTTATGTGGAATGAGACTGTCTACGAGCCGGGAGAAGTGAAGGCAGTGGCTTATAATGCTGACGGATCAGTGGCAGGAGAAGCAGTCATACGCACTACGGGCAAACCATATGCCATAAAGCTGACTTCCAACCGGGCCTCACTTCAAGGCAATGGCGATGACCTTGCTTATGTGACAGTGCAAGTGGTAGACAAAGATGGCAACGTGGTGCCTGACGCAGAGCCGGAGGTGTCGTTCAAGGTGACGGGCGACGGGACTTTCCGCGCGACAGCCAACGGCGATCCTACATCACTCCGCGACTTCAACAAGCCCGTAATGGATCTCTTCAGCGGCGCAGCCACCGTCATCGTAAAGAGCGGCGACAAACCCGGTGCATTGACTCTCGAAGCCAAATCCAAAGGACTGAAACCGGCAAAACTGACCATACCAATAGAATAATGCATAATGCATAATTGGCTACGCCCAAGCTAAAGCAAGTCATAATGCAAGATTGGCTATTCCAAAGCCAAAGCCATTCTAAATTCAAAATTCAAAATTTAAAATTTAAATAACATTAATCATGAAAGAAAAAATCAACGAGCTTTTCCTCCAGCGCTTCGGCGACCACGGCACTATGTATGCCTCTGCAGGCCGCATCAATCTCATCGGCGAACACACTGACTACAATGAAGGCTATGTATTCCCGGGAGCCATCGACAAGGTGATCATGGCTGAAATCAAGCCTAACGGCACAGACAAGGTGCGCGTGTATTCCATTGACATAGACGACTATGCTGAATTCGGTCTCAACGAAGAAGATGCTCCTTCACAGAGCTGGGCACGCTACGTGTTTGGAGTTTGCCGCGAGATAATCAAGCGTGGTGGCAAGGTGGAAGGTTTCGACGCAGTGTTTGCGGGCAATGTTCCTCTCGGTGCCGGACTTTCTTCCTCTGCGGCTCTTGAAAGCTGCTTTGCATTTGCGCTCAACGATCTCTTCAACGACAACAAGATCGACAAATTTGAGCTTGCCCGCATTGGCCAGAGCACAGAGCACAACTACTGCGGCGTGAAATGCGGCATCATGGACCAATTCGCATCCGTAATGGGCAAGAAAGGCAACCTTATGCGTCTTGACTGCCGCAGCTCGGAATATGAATATTTCCCCTTCAATCCGGAAGATTATCGTCTCGTGCTCGTCGATTCACGCGTGAAGCATGAGCTTAAGGACTCTCCCTACAACAAGCGTCGCGAAAGCTGCGAGCGTGTAGCGGCAGCCCTTGGCCGTCCGTCGCTCCGTGGCGCTTCAATGGAAGAGCTTGACGCAATCAAGGACAAGATTTCAGAAGAAGACTACAAGCGTGCCAAGTTTGTGATCGGCGAAGAAGCACGTGTACTCGCTGTCTGCGACGCTCTCGTGGCAGGCGACTACGAGACTGTAGGCAAGAAGATGTATGAGACTCATGAGGGTCTCTCCAAGGATTATGAGGTGAGCTGCGTAGAGCTCGACTTCCTCAACGATGAGGCTAAGAAACTTGGAGTGACCGGTAGCCGCATCATGGGCGGTGGCTTCGGTGGCTGCACAATCAACCTCGTGAAGAATGACCTCCACGACAAGTTTGTAGAAGAAATCACAGAGCGCTTTGAGGACAAATACGGCCATGCTCCAATGATCTACGACGTGGTTATCTCTGACGGTGCACGTAAACTTGACTGATCCAATATGGAAACTACAATTCGCAAAGTCGCCTCTCCAATCGGAGAGGTGACTTTATACCGGCTCACGAATGCCAAGGGAGCATCTGTAGAACTCTCATCTCTTGGCGCAGGCATTACAGAAGTTTCTGTGCCTGATGCGAATGGAAATATAGAGAATGTGACTATCCGCTACGCTAATCCGGCTGACTATCTTGCAGATGGACCTTGCGCAGGAAAGACACCCGGAAGATTTGCCAACCGTATCTGCAAAGGTAAACTCCAAATCGACGGAATCACATACGATCTTCCGATCAACAACGGACCAAACCATCTTCATGGAGGTCCGAAAGGATTCCAGAATCAGATCTGGGAATCTGAAGAGGTGGCTGACGGAGTGCTCTTCCGCTATCATTCAAAAGACGGGGAGATGGGATATCCGGGCAATCTTACTGCCGAAGTGAAATATACGTGGAATGATGATGATGAGCTTACCATCGATCTCTCAGCCAAGGCGGATGCCAAGACTGTAGTGAATCTCACCAACCATGCCTACTTCAACCTCGAAGGTGCTGACGGGGCAGAACCGAACTCCGTGCTCGATCATGAGCTTAAGCTCAATGCCTCTTATTTCCTTCCGGGCGATGAGACCCTCATCCCGAGCGGCGAAATGGCTCCGGTGGCAGCAACTCCGATGGATTTCACTGAGTTCAAGACTCTCGGACAGGATATCAACAAGGATTTCACTCCGTTGAAATACGGCAAGGGCTACGACCATTGCTTCTGTATCGACGGTCCGAACGGCGAACTGCGTGAGGCCTGTGTGCTACGCTCGCCGAAGTCACGTCGCCGCATGACCGTGCTGACTGACCAACCGGGTGTGCAGATATATACCGGCAATTATCTTGCAGGAAGCCCTGCCAATGTGGCAGGACGCAGCTATGAGGATTATGAAGGAGTGGCAATGGAAGCGCAAGGTTTTCCAGATGCCCCGAGCCACGCTGCATTCCCTTCCCCGATCATTTCGCCGGATGCTCCATATCATCGCACGATCGTCTACCGTTTCGATACATTCTAAGTTGGAATGCATAATGCATAATTCATAATGCATAATCTTTATTCTCCGGAAGTCAGATAATTATGTTTTTATGATATTGTGCTACCTAATGTTTTTTTAGATTAATATTTCGGGGACGCACCATTCGTGCGTCCTTTTGTCAATTTTCACAATGCAGATCAAGTCGGTCATTTTACTGGTAGTGATTGCTGTGTACCTTTCGGCATCAGCATCCGACTCTATAGGGTGGCGACACTCTGTAGGGATTGATGTGCGTCCTTCTTATCCATTCCCGTCATATCGTGACGATATCTTGCGCAACCACCTTGATGTGGGGAATGCAAGGAAAACAAAGTTTGCCGCTTCTGTGCATCTGCAATACTCTTTCTCATTTCCTCGCAATTCTCGCCAAGGGAGCATATTCCCGGATGCATGGCAGGGGCTTGGGACGGCTGTGAATTTCTTAGGAAATCACAAGGGTATCGGCAGCCCGATATCACTTTATGCATTTCAAGGAGCCCCGGTCTGGAAGATGTCGGAGAGGTTTTCGTTATACTATGAATGGAATTTCGGAGCATCTTTCGGATGGCGACCTTGCGACGGCGTGATAGCCCGCTCCAACCTGATCGTAGGTTCAAGAGTGAATGCATACATCAATGTCGGTGCAGGAATAAATTGCCGCCTTGACGATTCCTATGCATTGATGGCCGGCGTAGATCTTACTCATTATTCCAACGGAAACACCTCCTTTCCAAATCCCGGTGTGAATATGGCAGGATTGCGTGTCGGAGTCACAAGGACGTTTGGCAATCGAACTGAAAAAGCAAGCAATTATGCAGGTCAGGACGCAGACTCAATCAAGAAGCGAAAAAAACTGCATTTTGATGTCACTGCATATGGCGCTTGGAGGAGGCGGGTCTATAGAGGAGGGGAGAGCCCTATTCTGCTTAAAGGTCATTATGCGGTAGCAGGGTTGGATATATCTCCTATGTGGCAAATTAAAGAGATATTCCGTGCCGGCGCATCTCTTGACTTCCAATGGGATCAAAGCACTGACTTAAAAAGACATCATGCATATGGCGACACTCCGGAGGATATCCGGTTTTACCGGCCTCCTATCCTGAGTCAGATATGTGCGGGCATTTCTGGGAGGGCAGAGTTGGTGATGCCGGTTTTTTCCGTCAATGTAGGCATCGGCTATAACTTCATAGGGCCGCCGGAGACCCGCGCCTCGTATCAGCTTGCCAATTTGAAGGTCCGCTTCACAGAACGGTGGTTTCTCAACATCGGCTACCAGCTTCTTAATTTCCAAAAACAAAACAACCTGATGCTCGGCATTGGCTATTCCTTCCGTTAGCAACAGTAAGGAATTGCAAATCATTTTCTCACCATTCTTTTGTATCGGTGTCCGAAGAAGTTGACTTCATCAGCTTCTTCGAATCCTAAAGTGGCATAATATTCCTTCAGGCGTGGCTTTTCTTTTGCTACCAATAATGCAAACTTATCATATCCAAGCTCCTTGCCTTCTTGAATAGCAGACTCCATTAGCTTTTTCCCAAGCCCATTGCCACGATATTCGGGCTCAATGGCAAGGGAATCAAGATAATACTCCCCGGGGTAGGCTTCGATGGCTGTCTGCTTGATAGCTGCTGTATCCACATCTTTCCAAAGCCGACTCCAAGTGTATTCACGAAGTTTCTGATAGTCATCACCAGAGTAAGATATTATACATCCTACAGGCTTCCCTTCATCTTCTGCTATCAAGGATTTATTCCATGAATACATCGACTGCGGGTCGGCACAAGAAGACTTGATCCACTCCAGATCTGATGTGTCCATATCCAGAGCTGTCAAGACCGTCTTTGCCACATATTCAGTATCAGCTTGTGTAGCTCTTCTTATTATCATTGTATCCTGAAATTGGCATCATTAATCCGGCAGGCGCATGGGAAGTGCGTCTGCCGGGTGAAATCAGTATTGCTCCTTATCGTTGGGAAAATCGCCGGTCTTCACGTCGCTGATATAGTGGCGGAACGCATCAGTCATGACCTCGCCTACATTGGCGTAGCGACGCAGGAAACGTGGCGAGAACCCCATGGTCATACCGAGCATATCATGCATCACCAGCACCTGACCATCGACTCCTCCTCCTGCTCCTATGCCTATCACGGGAATCGTGAGCTCCTTTGCTACCTGCTCAGCAAGCTTTGCCGGTATCTTTTCAAGCACGATTGCGAAGCATCCTATTTCTTCGAGCAGCTTGGCATCTTCAAGAAGTTTCTTGGCTTCAGCTTCTTCCTTTGCCCTGACACTATATGTGCCAAACTTGTTGATGCTTTGGGGAGTCAGTCCAAGATGTCCCATCACTGGTATTCCGGCACAAAGGATGCGCTGAATAGACTCTGCAATCTCTGCGCCTCCCTCGAGTTTAAGCGCTTCTGCATGGCTCTCTTTCATGACGCGTATTGCCGATGCAAGGGCTTCCTTTGAATTGCCCTGATATGTACCGAAAGGAAGGTCGACCACTACAAGAGCCCGCTTCACGCCTTTCATCACAGACTTGGCATGATAGATCATTTGGTCGAGCGTGATAGGAAGAGTGGTGACGTTTCCCGCCATCACATTAGAAGCTGAGTCTCCCACCAATATTACGTCCATCCCTGCTTCATCCACGAGCTTTGCGGATGTATAGTCGTAGGCGGTGAGCATAGAGATTTTCTCACCGCGGTGTTTCATCTCCGTAAGGCGGCTTGTAGTCACCTTGCGTGTGTTTTCTGCTTGTGCTGTTGACACGGTCGTTTTAAAGATAAAAGATTAATTATTGAAGATTGAACTTGATTAATCATGATTGAACTTGATTGATCATGATTTAACTTGATTGATCATGATTTAACTTGATTGAACATGATTTAACTTGATTGAACATGATTTAACTTGATTGATCATGATTTAACTTTATTGATCATGATTTAACTTGATTGAACATGATTTATCCGGGTAAGTTGGGGTCAGTGGGTCTGCACTGCCTGAGTCGGGGGGAGTTCGCGGTTGCGGCGGTCGCATTCCTGCACTACTTTGCCGGCGAGATCGGAGAAAGCCCGGGCTTCCGGATTTTCTGAAATTGCGCCCCCTGTGCATTCTGTGGCGGTAGGGTGTCCGTTGTCGGCCATTTCGCAGATGTCCGCTACAAGAGGAATCTGTGCCAACAAAGGCACATTCATTTTCTCCGCGAGCCTTGCAGCCCCTCCATTACCGAAGATATAATATTTTTCTTCAGGATGCGGGGCGGGAGTGAACCATGCCATATTTTCCACAAGACCTAAAATGGGCACATTAATTTTCTCGCTGCGGAACATTCCAATACCCTTGCGTGCGTCGGCAAGGGCAACTTCCTGTGGTGTGCTGACAACGATTACGCCTGTTATCGGAAGTGTTTGCACGAGAGTCAAGTGGATGTCGCTCGTGCCCGGTGGCATATCGATCAGGAAATAATCAAGATCTCCCCACCATGCTTCAGTGATAAGCTGCTTCAAGGCATTTGATGCCATTCCTCCGCGCCACAATACCGGGCTGTCTTTGTCGACTACAAATCCTATGCTGAGCATCTTGACCCCAAACTTCTCAACAGGATCTATCCAGTCTTTGCCCTCCTGTGTCACCATAAAAAGCTTTTCATCTTCTACTCCAAACATCTTGGGCATGGATGGCCCGAAGATATCAGCATCAAGGAGACCGACCTTGTATCCCTTGGCTGCAAGCGCGATGGCAAGGTTGGCGGCTACAGTAGATTTGCCTACACCTCCTTTGCCGGAGCTTATTCCGATAATATTCTTGACTCCGGGGAGCGGGGTTTCCGGTTTAGGAACTTCAGTATGTCGATATTTTACTGAAATGTGGCCCTTCACGTCAATGTCGGGATCAGCAAAGACTGGAAGAGTCGCTTCTGCGGCGCGTACTACAGATTTGATGAAAGGATCGGTGGGACGGTCGAAGATAAGTGAGAATGACACTTTATTGCCGTCAATACGGATATCATCTTCCACCATACCGAGTTCCACGATATTCTTCCCGTTGCCGGGATACTTGACGTTGGTCAGTGCATCAAGTATAAGTTTTGGGTATATTGCCATTATTAAGTTGTCAGTTATAAGTTGTCAGTTATAAGTTGTCAGTTATAAGTTGTCAGTTATAAGTTGTCAGTTATAGGTTTTGAGTGACGACCGAATTCGCTGTGATAGTCGTCTTTCACGAGATCGCTGCAATCAGGCTCCTTTATTTCTCCTTCACCAATGCGGAAGGATATCAGCTTAATTGTCTTGCCCCGTGAGAGCCATTGCTGCTCATAGAATGTCTTTATCGAAGTCACCGGGTCGGCGAGACCACTGCCATACAGATCGTAGGTGTTTGCGAGGACTTCGAATCCGTTCAGCTCTACGAGTCGCCTTGTATATTCATACAGGAAAGGGGAGTCCGTCTTTAAATTTACGATACCTCCCGAACGCAGGAACGTGCGATAGTTGGTAAGAAATCTTGAAGACGTCAGTCTTTTTCTTGCCTTCTGCATTTGAGGGTCGGGGAACGTGATCCAAATCTCATCAACTTCCTCCGGACCGAAGAACTGGGAAATCTGTTCGATTTCCGTGCGCAGGAATGCAGCATTGTCCATCCCTTTTTCTTCCACTGTCTTAGCGCCTTTCCACATTCTCGCCCCTTTTATGTCAACACCGATATAGTTGCGGTCGGGGTTGGCTTCAGCCAGCCCGACCGTATATTCCCCCTTCCCACATCCGAGTTCAAGGGTTATTGGATTAGAGCGTGAGAAAAATTCGCTGTTCCATTTCCCTTTGAAAGGGAATCCTTTTTCTATCAGTATATGGCGTGGATATTGAAGTACACATCCGAATGTCTCCATATCGGAGAATTTCTGCAGTTTGTTCTTTCCCATGGTTGAATATGAAGGTGGAGATAAAGAAAAGGGTTGGTTATCTGTTTATGACAAGAATTTTTGTGGCCTCACTATATGATCCGCCACCGGGACCGGATGAAGCAAGGACGAAATATACTCCGCTTGGCACACGATTTAAGTCCATGCCGCAGACGTCCCACTGCACTTTCCCGGCGGAAGCCGGACCAAGTTCCCTGACTATGTTGCCGGCAGAATCAGCGATCTTGACAATGCAGTCTTCTTCAAGGCCATCGATAGTGACCCATCCATAGTAGTCATGGCGTACGGGATTCGGGTATGCCCTTACAGAAGATTGCTCTGTTTCGGTAGACTGTCCATTGAGATAATATTCGCAAAGTCCGGATGCAGTGGCTATCATCATGGAATTATTATCCGGGTTATAGCACGAAGTGTAGACAATATCTGATGGAAGCATTGAGTTTTCTGAGGTTATTTCCTGAAGGATAGTCTTTCCGTCGGCTGATGTGCAGACAATACCTCCACCTGACAATGCAAACCACTTGCGCCCCATTCCGTCTATAGAGATGTCGTTGACAGAAGTCCCGGCAAGAAGATAGTCGGCAAGTGAGGTGCCGTCGTTACGGCTTACCTTAATTCGAGACACTCTGCCTGGATGCGTGAAGGCATCTCCGGGATCGAAAGTAAAAACACCGTTGTCAGAGCCAATCCAAACAAGACCTGTAGCAGGATCCTCTATGGCACAATATAGATAATTATAGCTGACACTTCCATCTGAGTCTTCCAGGTCTTTAATGACTACCTGCTTGTCGTCTGACTCAATTTCAGGAGTGCCGTTATGGTCATATACAGCAAATGGCTTCTGATAGAAGTTAAGTGGGAAGAATATGATCATGTCGCGGTGATTGGCAGCAGTCAGAGGCAACGCAAGATTGTTCTTCGAAATGTTAAACCCATCTATCTTCAGACGTGTAAAGGGCTGGAAAGTCTCAGGGGAAGTGCTTGCTTTTCTCTGTTCCGGAGTCCAGATCCAGATTTCGGGAACTGCTGTCCCTTCGCTATTCACGTGTGCAACAACAAGATTGCCTTTTGAATCAAATATTGGACAGAGCAAGTGAAATCTACTCGACCACTCTTTATAGGGTTGCTGCACACCGACATGTCCGGGTAATTGAGAAGAATCATTGCTTCGGGTGACATGCAGGAGTGAAGAACCATCCTTAATATTGTAACGTATTAATCCATTTAAAACGGAACCAAAATAAAATATGTCCGGATCGTCAGGATCCTGGGCGAAGCCACATGGATTTATGAGCCTTGTTTCCATATCCGCATTGAGATATGGAAGCCCGTACATACTCCAGCTGCCGTCTTTAAATCCGGACAGGAGTATTGGATTTTTTGCTAAATGTGACTTGAAGCTTTGACTTTGTCCGTGGGTATTGGCAAGCATACCATGTTCCTTCGAATACATCAGTGCGTCGCTACGGAATACAGCCGGGGCATCAGGACGGACAACGTCGCTTGTCACAGTCCAAGTGGCATCATCATTGCGGTGTAATGAATAGATGCCCGCACGCGACTTTATGAAGTAAAAGTCGCGCAGATCCCATGATCCGCATGCCACTGAATTGTCTTCAGCCCTACGGTTGAAGGCAGTTGTTTTCCCCGTCTCGCGGTCAACCTGGATTATATGTGAATTGACGGTGAAGAGCTGTCCATCCTTGTTTTCTGCAATCTTGCTCCCACCATAGTTGCCGATTCTTGTGGATTCCGGGGAGGAATCAGCCGCATCCCAAGTGAGGATATAATGAGTCTCCTGGCCATTGTAGTTCTTGGAAACTATGCATTTGGTCGGAGAGAGTGGTATGAGGTCGATGGCATCGCTCCCTTCATTCCAGTTAAGTTCCTTGAAATCGTTGATTGAAGTATGTCTCGAAGCCAGATCGTCGTAATACAGTTTCCCGTTGCGGACAATCAATAGCTTATCAGAAAGGCGAGCCATTCTGTCGATGGGAGTGTCATAGATGCCGCTTATAGCCACCTGATATTTTTTGTCGTCGATTGCCAAATAACCAAATTCGGTGGCAATATATGCTCTGTCGGAATCTGCGTCAAACGAAATGGATCTAACCTCTTTTGACGATGACGTCTTGAAATTTTTCAATTCCGTCAAAGTTTTCTTGTCGCCGTTGTCAAAAAGGATATCTATTGTCTGATCTTCGTATATAATGAGCAGATAGTTCTTCTGAGCGTTGTAGCTGGCTTGGCGAATAATTGAGCCGGACAGGAAGTTGCCGGGGTTGTACGGGCGAATCTCTCCGCTCTCTTTGTCAAGGCAGAAGAGAAAGGAGAGTTTTTCGCTATTGTCAGGATACTCAGGGTCCTGATATTGTCCTTGCACGACAAAATATGTCTTGTCCGGGGTGTCAAATACATTATCTATCTTATCATCGAATGTATTGAACAGTCTCCAGTCGTTTGAGACAGCTGCGTCGGTCCTGATTATGGAGAAAAGGCAAAGGCAGAGAGCCGACAGCCATTTCATCATGGCTGTAATGGCACGTCCACGATGAGAAATGGCATTCTTTGCTTCGTCGGACATATCCGCGAAGCAAATGCCTGTTTCGTTGGGTATGAAGACGGGGTCATAGCCAAATCCATGTGTGCCGCTTCTTTCTTCTGCGATTTTTCCTTCTACAGAACCCTCAAATACGTGCTCCTCCCCATCAAGAGACAGCGCGACGCAGGTGCAGAAACGGGCGCTGCGGTCGTCCGCGCCCTCTAAATTTTTGAGAAGTAAGTCGATATTCTTATCCGGATTGCACTCTTCTCCTGCATATCGGGCGGTGTGCACACCCGGGGCTCCCCAAAGCGCGTCTACCATCAAGCCTGTGTCATCGGCAAAACAGTTCAAACCGCTGGCTTCCTTGATGGCGCGCACTTTTATGAGAGCGTTGCCTTCAAGAGTGTCAGCAGTTTCCTCAATATCTTTATCATATCCTATATCTTCGAGACTTAGAATATCAATTTTGTCGCCCGCGATGGCTCTTGCTTCGCGCAGTTTGCCTGCATTGTTGGTAGCCATCACAAGTTTTAGTTTCTTTGTCATATCAATTCCTGTATGTTATAATCGGCAAGTAACTAATTACCTTTCTTAAGATAACGGATTTCGTGAAGCTTTATTACTTATGTAATGTTAATGTCCGTTACGGATCATGAATCTTTCTATGCCAATGTGGACTATAAAGGCGAGAAGGGTCGTGGTCAGGAATACATATGCTGTCATAGCGGCTTTCCCTACAGACATAAGACCGAACCAAATTCCAAGTTGAATGATGGGATAATGAAAAAGATACATCTCGTAGGAGATATTGTTGCGGTGATGCAGACATTTGATGTCATAAGGAAGTAGCGACAGAGCCATCACAATGGCTGATATGGCAAAAGGCTCTACTATAATTTGTAGAGTTACTGAGAAATAGGGAATCAGGATCTTGCCCACCATCCCAGCTATCAGTATGATCCACAAATTAGCCATGAAGAAATCTTTTATGAAATATATCAGCATCCCGACATAGAAGAACGCCAGCTGACCGAAAATCTGGCGACGTAGGATATTGTAAATTTCATTTCCAGTGGAGGCATACAAGAAAGTAAACATTAGCCTATAGATGATAGACAATGCAATGACGATCATGGCAAGCCAGTGATGAGAGAAACGCTTCATTACCGATGACAGCCAAATGAAGCAAGGTACTGAAAAATATAGACACCATTCCACCTTCATTGTCCAAAGAGATCCATTGACAGCGGGAAAAACATAAGCATCTCCCTGAAAAACTCCCGGGAGATCAGGATGAAGCCAATTTAAAAAAGAGAGATTCGCCCCAATATAGGCCGCCAGACCTTTTGAACGAAAGTAGCTTGAAATGGGAAGGTCGGAAATCAGACTGAATCCTAAAGCGCATGATATCACTATAAAAACATATGGGGGAAGAATGCGTCTTGCGCGTTGGCGTGTATATTTCAAAGTATCTCCATGGCGGATATAATTTGGATACATCAGAAATCCACTTATGGCAAAAAAACCACCGACAGCCTCAAAGGATGAAAAAGGAAAGGGAGTGTGGTAGCCTGTCAGATAATCCACGTGGGCTATGATAACCGCTATGGAAAGCACATAACGCATCAGATCCATATTAGGATAAAAGGAGCGGGAAAGGGAGGAGGCGTGACTTAGACTGACACGCCTCCCTTCTTCATTATTCACTTTTCAGAATGGTTTAGATTACGATGTTGACGATGCGTCCGGGCACTACGATGACTTTCTTGGGAGTCTTGCCCTCCAGCCATTTCTCAGCAGCAGGATCTGCAAGGACAGCAGTTTCCACAGCAGCCTTGTCACTGCCTGCAGGGACTTCGATGTTGAAGCGCATCTTGCCGTTGAACTGAACCGGATATTTCACCGTGTCTTCCTTTAAAGCCTCTTCGTCCCACTTTGGCCATTCGCTGTCGGACACACTGCCTTCGTGGCCGAGCTCGTGCCAGAATTCTTCGGCGATGTGCGGGGCGAAAGGCGCGATAAGGCGAGCGAATTCATCCATTGATTTGCCGCTTACTGTCGGGAGTTTACCAAGCTCATTGACCGCGATCATGAATGCAGCTACAGAAGTGTTGAAAGAGAAGTTCTCGATGTCCTGGCTCACTTTCTTTATGAGGGTATGCATGATCTTCTTCTCCTGAACGCTTTGCTCGGAGTCTGCACGTTTTGAGAAGATATTCCAAAGTTTGCGCAGGAAACGGTTGACTCCATCGATGCCGTTGGTATCCCAAGGTTTTGATTGCTCTACCGGGCCGAGGAACATCTCATAGAGTCTCAAAGTGTCAGCTCCGTATTTCTCAACAATAACGTCGGGATTTACGACATTGAACATTGACTTGGACATTTTTTCCACAGCGTAGCCACATACATATTTGCCGTCCTCGAGAATGAATTCAGCATCATTAAAATCGGGACGCCAAGCCTTGAACGCTTCAAGATCAAGAACGTCGTTGCTTACTATGTTGACGTCTACACGTATCGGAGTAGTGTCGTATTGCTCTGCGAGTCCTTTGCTTACAAATGTATTGGTGCCTTTGATGCGGTATACGAAGTTGGTGCGTCCCTGTATCATACCCTGGTTCACGAGCTTCTTGAATGGCTCGGGGCTTACTACCAAACCGAGGTCGTACAGGAACTTGTTCCAGAAGCGGCTGTAGATCAAGTGGCCAGTGGCATGCTCGGCCCCTCCCACATATAGGTCAACGTCACGCCAATATTCATCAGCCTCTTTGCTTACAAGAGCCTCATCGTTGTGAGGATCCATATAGCGAAGATAGTAGGCTGAACTTCCGGCAAAGCCGGGCATTGTGCAGAGTTCGATCGGATATCCTTCGGGCGTCTTCCAGTTTTCTGCACGTCCAAGAGGGGGCTCTCCGTCGGCTGTAGGCTTATAGCTGCTTACTTCGGGAAGAAGGAGGGGGAGTGCAGACTCATCCATAAGATAAGCTACGCCATCTTTGTAGTAGACAGGGAAAGGCTCACCCCAATAACGCTGACGGGAGAAAATGGCATCACGGAGACGGTAGTTTACCTTGACCCTGCCTATGCCTTTCCCGGAAATGTGCTGCTTGGTCTTTGCTATCGACTCTTTTACAGTCAGTCCATTGAGGTCAAGGTCTGGCCCGCACGAGTTGCAGACAATACCTTCTTTGGCATCAAAGCTTTCTTCCGACACGTCGGCACCCTCGATAAGGGGAATGATCGGGAGATTGAATTTCTTGGCGAATGCATAGTCGCGGGAGTCGTGGGCAGGCACAGCCATGATGGCGCCAGTCCCGTAGCCGGCGAGCACATAATCGCTCACCCAGATAGGAATTTCTTTTCCGCTGAGCGGATTGATTGCATATGAACCAGTGAATACGCCTGTCACTTTCTTATCGATCTGGCGCTCTCTTTCTGTCTTGTGCTTCACTTCATTGAGATAAGCATCGACTGCCTCCTTCTGTCCGGGGGTGGTCAGAAGTTTCACATATTCAGATTCGGGGGCAAGCACCATGAAGGTCACACCAAAAACAGTGTCGGCACGTGTGGTGAAGATTTCCAGCTCGATATCAGAGTCTTTCACAGGGAATTTCATCTCTGCACCCTCGCTGCGCCCGATCCAGTTGCGCTGAGTCTCTTTGAGAGAATCGCTCCAAGCAAGTCCGTTGAGGTCGTCGAGAAGACGGGGAGCATATGCAGACACGCGAAGACACCACTGGCGCATGAGTTTCTGCTCCACGGGGAATCCTCCGCGCACGCTCAGACCTTCCGAAACTTCATCGTTGGCAAGCACTGTGCCAAGTTCAGGACACCAGTTCACCATCGTCTCCCCCTGGAACGCTATTCGCCAGTTCATAAGGGTCTCGCGCTGTTCCTTTTCCGACATGGCGTTCCATTGATCAGCTGTAAGCGCGATTTCTTTTGTCTCAGCTGCGTGGAGACCTTCCGTGCCATGCTTTTCGAGATGAGCCACGAGTTCGGAGATTGGACGTGCCTTGCCGAGTCCGGTGTCATAATAATGATTGAACATCTGCATGAATGCCCATTGTGTCCATTTATAGTATTTGGGATCGCAAGTGCGCACCTCACGGCTCCAGTCGAAAGAAAAACCGATTTTGTCGAGCTGCGAACGATAACGGGCTATATTGTCGTTGGTGGTCTTTTCCGGATGTTGTCCGGTCTGGATGGCATACTGTTCGGCAGGGAGGCCGTAGGCGTCATATCCCATCGGGTGGAGCACGTTGAAGCCTTGCTGTCTCTTATAGCGTGAATAGATGTCGCTTGCAATGTAGCCGAGAGGGTGACCGACGTGAAGTCCGGCACCTGACGGATATGGAAACATGTCAAGCACGTAATATTTCGGCTTGTCCTTGTTGATTTCAGTCTTGAAGACTTCGTTGTCGCGCCAGAACTGTTGCCAACGCGATTCGATGTCAATGTGGTTGTAGTCTGCCATTTTATTATAATGTTTTATTTTATTTGTCAATATGATGAGACAATCTTCAGGGTTGTCACTACACGATATAGTCCGTAGACGCAGTCAAGAGGAATGTCGATTGGGGGATATTTTTTATTTAGACTTTGCGCCTCGATATATTTCTTACCTCGATCGGAAGGAAAGACATCCTTGAAGAAGACACCGTTGGAAGAGTCCACGATCATAGGGTGTCCCCAAGGAATGAATGCCTTGTCGTCAATTTTTTTGATGAGGATGATCGAACCGTCGTTGAAGTCCGGCTCCATGCTGTCGCCTGAAATCCGTATTGCAAAGTCGACGCCTTGCACCGGACTGATGACTTTTTCGCACTCATTGGCATTGACCGACTGCGACCAAGCCGTGATATTTCCAGCAAAGGCCGTGACAGGAAGCAAGGGCACGAGGTAGCCTGCCTCTTGAAGGAGTTGGCGGGGATCGTTGGTTTGCTTGACATACATTTCTCCTTCTCCGTAGAGCAGCCAATCTCGGTTTAGATTAGGATAGAGGGTTGCAATACGGTTGATTTTCTCAGCAGGAATAGACTTGCGAATCACCCCTATGTAGGTGGGAGCGACACCGAGGCGTTTGCAAAATTCGGTCTGAGGTATCCGATTCTCCTTAAGATATGTCAGAAGGCGTCCTTTGACAGTCGACAGGTCATATTTTTCTGAAGCCATATATGCGAATGTTGTGTATTAATTGTGCAAAGTTAATGATTTGTTTGTAAAAAACAAAATTATTAAGTGGAGAAATTATGACTTGTTTGTCGTTTTGTCAATTTTATGTAGGATCTGATGCAATTTCGGTGAAAGAATAGGGACATTTTCGTAGAATGCCACAATCAGAACGTAAAGCACTAACAGCAAAGTCCTCACTATGTATGTGCCCCACATAGCATAAGGGAAGTCGCACAGGCTTCCAAGCCCCCACAGGAGTGCAGCCAGAAGAGTATAGCAACCTATCCTTTTCACTTCATAAGGAATTGGGTAATATTTCCTACCGAGCAGATAGCTTACAGTCATGATTCCGGAATAGGAAATAAGGGCAGCCCAAGCTGAACCTATATATCCGTAGGGAATGCCTATAGCCGGGACGAGGATGAGGTTGCCTGCGAGCATGAGAACGAACCCGAGCAGCGAGAGATACATGCCCCACTTTGTACGGTCGGTGAGCTTATACCACAGTGAGAGGTTGAAATAAACCCCGAAGCATATGTCGGCAATCATCATTATAGGCACAACCCTGAGTCCTTCCCAGTAGGCAGGGGAAATGAAATGCTTCAAAATGGGGAGAAAATACATCACCCCCAAAAATATAGCGAGACCAAATATCACGAAATATTTCATGGCATCGCAATATGCCTGAGTCTTGTCCTCACCTTGCCGTGCAGCTTTTGAAAAAATAAATGGTTCATAGGCGTAACGGAATGCCTGGGTGAACATCATCATGACCACTGCAATCTTTATGTTGGCTCCGTAAATGCCCACCATTGCCCTTGCACCTTCCGGATCGTTTGGGAAGATGTAGGGAATAATGATCTGTCCCATGCCTTGGCTTAGGTTTCCCGCTACTCCGAGCACGAGGAGAGGCCATGAATAGTCGAGCATTTTCTTGAGGAGACTCATGTCGCATACCAAATGCTTCACCTTCATCTGTGGCAACAAGCATACGAGCACCACGAGAGTGCTGATAACATTGGCAAGGAATATCCATCCAACACCAAACGATGCGCCTCCTAACGGATCATAAAACCAGGATATGACCTGCGGCACAGTCTCGTGGAGTTTAGGACATAGCAAAATGAAAAAAAGATTAAGCCCGATATTCACACCAATGTTGATGAGCTTTATAGCTGCAAATGTCCAAGCCTTGCGTTTGAATCTCAGATAAGCAAACGGAAGATTGGTGAAGGCATCTACAGCCACAGTGAAGCCCATCATCCAGACATAGTCGGCATGATGAGGGAGAGTCAACGCATCAGAGACAGGCTGCAGGAAGATGCTGATCAGGGCTATGAAAAGAAGGGATGTCGAGGCAAGCGACACCATTGAGGTGCTGTAGACACGTTCATAGTCTTTCTCCTTGCTTGCATATCGGAAAAAGCCTGTCTCCATTCCATAATTGAGGACGACAATGACTACAGCGACAATGGCGTAGAGATAGCTGACAATTCCGTATTCTTCCAAAGGGAAAGCATAAGTGTATAAAGGCACGAGTCCCCAATTCAGGAATCTGCCGATAATGCTGCTCAGCCCATAGACAGCAGTGTCTTTGACTAAAGATTTTATTCCGGCCATGTTTTACTTAAATGCATTATGGATTAGTCGAAGATGGAGGCTTCCCTATTTTGGGGGTATCGTCCGAGATGGCGGAAGGCAAGTTCCGTGACTTCGCGTCCTCTTGGCGTGCGCTTCAGGAATCCTTCCTTGATGAGGAAAGGTTCGTAGACTTCCTCGATCGTACCGCTGTCCTCACCGAGGGCTGTGGCGATAGTGGTCAGTCCTACCGGTCCTCCGCCAAATTTATCGATGATTGTGGTCAGTATGCGATTGTCGATTTCATCCAGGCCATGTGTGTCGATATTCAAGGCCTCGAGCGCTATCTTTGCAGTCGGAAGATCAATGGTGCCATTTCCCATTACCATGGCAAAGTCGCGTACGCGGCGCAGCAATGCATTGGCAATACGAGGGGTGCCTCGGCTGCGTAGTGCGATCTCAAGGGCAGCATCTTCAATGATTGATGTCTTGAGAAGCCGGGACGAACGCTTTACGATGCCTTTAAGCACCTCATGGTCATAATATTCAAGATGGCAGTTGATTCCGAATCGGGCTCGAAGGGGAGCTGTGAGCAACCCGCTTCTCGTCGTGGCGCCTATCAGAGTGAATGGAGAAATGGTGAGCTGCACCGACTTCGCTCCCGGACCTTTGTCCAGGAGGATGTCGATACGGTAGTCTTCCATTGCCGAGTAAAGGTATTCCTCCACGATCGGGTGCAGACGATGGATTTCGTCGATGAAAAGCACATCGTGAGGCTCAAGGCTCATGAGAATGCCGGCAAGGTCGCCAGGTTTGTCGAGAACGGGACCGCTTGTCACCTTGAATCCGACATTCAATTCATTCGCCACAATGTTGCTTAGGGTTGTCTTGCCGAGTCCCGGAGGACCATGAAGCAGTGTGTGGTCGAGAGCTTCGCCACGCATGCGGGCAGCCTGCACGAATACGCGCAGGTTTGCCACAATCTTCTCCTGTCCGGCAAAATCGTCGAAACTCAGCGGCCGCAGGGCTTTTTCAATGTCGCGGTCGCTCCCATTAGGAGTCGTCTGGCTTCCGTGTATATCGAATTCAGGCATGTCTTTAATTTAAGTTTTGCTTCGCTCAACTTAAGGGTTATGGGGTTATCGGGTTATGGGGTTATCAGTCCTTCACTGTGATGAGGAAATAGTTCTTTTTCCCTTTCTGCGCAAGTATGTATTTCCCTCCGAGCAGATGATCTTTACCAATGATTGCGGCAGGATCAGTGAGCTTCTCTTTGTTGATGCTCACGCCGTTGCCCTGGATCATCTTTCTGGCCTCACCCTTTGAGGGGAACACCTTGGTCTTCTCAGCAAGGAATTCGAGAGCCGGGACGCCTGCATCGATATCAGCGCGATCCACTTCAAATCTGGGCACTCCTTCAAATAGGTCGAGCAAAGTCTGCTCGTCGAGTTTATGGAGTTCTTCTACAGCGGAGTTGCTGAAAAGAATCTTGCTTGCAGACACAGCGGCATCATAAGCCTCGCGGCCGTGTACCATCACGGTCACTTCCTCTGCAAGTTTCTTCTGGAGCGGACGAAGCCCCGGATCTTTTGCGTGTTCGGCAGCCAGAGCCTCAATTTCCTCCTTTGAAAGGAATGTGAAGATCTTCAGGTATTTTTCAGCCTCGGCATCGCCTACATTGAGCCAGAACTGGTAGAACTTATAGGGGGAAGTGTATCTTGCATCAAGCCAAACGTTGCCGCTTTCAGTCTTGCCAAACTTGCCGCCGTCTGCTTTTGTGATCAGAGGGCAGGTCAACGCAAATACCTCACCGCCGAGCTTGCGGCGGATAAGCTCGCCACCTGTAGTGATATTTCCCCATTGATCGGAGCCTCCGAGCTGGAGTTTGCATCCTTTTGTCTCGTAAAGATGGAGGAAGTCATAACCTTGAAGAAGCTGATATGTGAATTCAGTGAAGCTAAGTCCATCACGTGCCTCTCCGTTTAGACGCTTCTGGACAGACTCCTTGGCCATCATATAGTTTACGGTGATGTGCTTTCCAATCTCGCGCGCGAAATCGAGGAAGGAGAAATCTTTCATCCAGTCGTAGTTGTTGACGAGCTCAGCTTTGTTGGGAGCATCACTTTCAAAATCGAGGAAGCGGGAGAGCTGTTGCTTGATGGCTTCCTGATTGTGCCTGAGAGTAGCCTCGTCGAGGAGATTGCGCTCGGCACTTTTGCCTGAGGGGTCGCCGATCATGCCGGTGGCACCACCGACAAGAGCAATAGGCTTATGTCCGCAACGTTGCAAGTGGCGTAGCATCATCACTCCGCAGAGGTGTCCGATGTGGAGGGAGTCTGCTGTCGGGTCGATGCCAAGGTAAGCGGTGGTCATCTCTTTATTTAGCTGTTCTTCTGTGCCCGGCATCATGGTATGGATCATGCCACGCCAGGTGAGTTCTTCTACGAAATTCATATGTGTATATATATTTTTGTTATTTTGTTATTCGTTGATTGTCTGAAGCTGGTTTTTAAGCAGGTAGATTTCTAAAATATTCCCTACCGCTCCAAGCGTCTCCTTCGAAATAGCATCCATATTGTCGGAAGTGGTATGCCATCCGCTGTAGAACCCGGATCCCTCACGATAGTCGATGATGTCGATGGCCGGTATGCCTGCCTTGATAAGCTCGACATGGTCGTCGTTGACGGCAGATCCCATCCGGTTGATGAATAGGTTTCCATATCCAAGCCTATGGGCTATCGCCCATATTTCATCGGCAAGGGCTGGGTTGGCAAGTTGGGAGAAGTATTCCCTCATAAAAGTTGCGTCGGGCGCCCCGACCATATCAAGGAGTATAGCGGCAGAAGGCGCATAGCCCTTGACGGGGAGATTCTCAGCGAAATATCGGGCACCGAGCGCCCAGCTCTCGTCATTGCTTTCTTCCCCCCAGTCTTCTGCGTCGCAAAGCAAGATATCTACTCCCGGGGCATTATTGTCGGCGGAGAGTATCCTGGCAAGCTCGAGCAGCACTCCGACTCCGCTTGCCCCATCGTTGGCTCCGTCGACCGGTATTGAACGTTTTGTCTCGTCGGGGTCATGGTCGGCCCAAGGCCTGGAGTCCCAATGAGCAAGAAGGAGAACGCGATCTTGAGCGTTTGGATTGATGCGGGCAAAAATATTGCGCATCGGTATCACGGTGCCGTCGAAGGCAGTCAGTGAGGCTTTCTGCTCTATGACATCCGCTCCGAAGGAGTTGAGCTTGTCAGCCAACCATTCGCCACATAAACGGTGAGCATCCGTACCGGGCACCCGAGGTCCGAATTCCACTTGACGGGCTACGTAAGAATATGCACTGTCTGCGGAAAACAGTGTGGCGGTTTGTTCACGGGAAGCGGCATCGTCATTATCTTCTTCCACTGATGTTTTCTTGCCAGCACCGCAAGACATGAGTAGAGCAAGACTGATTGCGGTAGTTGCCGCCGACTTGAGTATTCCGGATTTGCTCATTTAATTATTTTATGTTCTGATTAACACTGATCTTGCGATCAGTCCTGTAGACTTAGAGATACAATGCAAAATTAATAAAAAAAACGCGAATATGCAATTATTGGCTCAGGAATGCATAAAAAGAAAAGAGGTCGACTCACGTCGACCTGGTTCCTTTAATTCAAACAACAATAACAACTTTTTTTCAGAACGCTTATAGCAATTAAACTAATCAATCTAATCAAATTCGGGGTAACTCGCGGTTGCTTTCTGACTTTTTGTCTTGCATCCCGTCTTTCTGTCCGAGTTACGTCTATTAAACACACCCGGACAGGCAATGGTTCATTAGAATTTTTTAGAAAACGTCTAATTAACTTTTATTTAACATCTGTAACACGTTTGTAACATTACGTTTAATCGTTTACATGTTTAATCGTTTAGTTTATTTGACAGTTCAATTGGAGGTTTCCAACTGACTAAACTATCCAACGATTGAACATATAAACGATTAAACGATTACACAAATAATATTACTTCTGGAGACGTGCCTGGATGTCGGCAGTTTCCTTTTCGTAGCCGGGCTTGCCTAGAAGAGCAAACATATTCTTCTTGTAAGCTTCAACTCCGGGCTGGTTGAATGGATTGACACCGAGCATGTATCCTGAGATGCCGCAGGCTTTCTCAAAGAAATAGATGAGGGCGCCGAGAGTATACTCGTCGAGCTTGTTGATTTCGATCTTGATGTTTGGCACGCCACCGTCAACGTGAGCGAGCATAGTGCCAAGCTCTGCCATCTTGTTGACATCGTCGATACTCTTGCCGCCGAGGAAGTTCAGGCCGTCGAGGTTCTGGTCGTCGGTCGGGATATATTTGTGCAGGAGTGGCTCCTTTACAGAGATCACAGTCTCGAAAATAGTGCGTTCGCCATCCTGAATCCATTGGCCCATAGAGTGGAGGTCGGTAGTGAAGTCGACTGCTGCCGGGAAAATACCCTTGCCATCCTTGCCTTCGCTTTCGCCATAAAGCTGTTTCCACCATTCTGCGAAATAATGAAGTTTCGGGTTGAAGTTTGCAAGAATCTCGATCTTCTTACCGCTCTGATAGAGGGCGTTGCGGACGCGTGCATAAGTCTCGGCGATGTTGTCGCCGCCGGGTTCGGTAGTGTGCTTTTCCATTTCAGCAGCACCTGCAACGAGTTTTGTGATGTCGAAGCCGGCAACTGCAATAGGAAGAAGACCTACCGGAGTAAGAACTGAGAAACGTCCACCTACGTTGTCAGGAATTACATAGGTTTCATAGCCTTCCTGGGTAGCGAGAGTGCGGAGAGCCCCTTTCTTCTCGTCGGTGATAGCTACGATAAGGTCTTTTGCAGCATCCTTGCCGATTTGCTCCTCGAGCTGAGCTTTGAGTAGACGGAATGCGATTGCAGGTTCGGTAGTGGTGCCGGACTTGGAGATCACCACGATACCGAATTTCTTGTCTTTAAGGAAATCCTGAAGTTCAGCAGTGTATTCCTCACCTATGTTCTGGCCTGCGTAGAGCACTTTTGCATGCTTTGGTTCAGGATTATGGATGAAATCCGCAAAGTTGTTGCTGAGTGCGCTGATAACTGCCTTTGCTCCAAGATAGCTGCCGCCGATGCCGATGCAAACTACATAGTCGCATTTCTCTTTAAGGCGGTCGGCTGTAGCGTTGATTTTGTTGATGAGTTCGGGGTCGGTCTCAGAAGGGAGTTTCACCCATCCGAGGAAGTCGTTGCCGGCTGCACGGCCGGTGTTGACATCTTTTATAGCCTCTACGGCTGCCGGTTCGTTGGCGATGAATTCCTTTTCTGCGAAATACACCGCATGCTGAATGTCTAAATTTACTGCTTTCATAGTTTTCTTGTTTTTATAATTTCCGAGGAGAGGGGGAAATCATTTGGTTATATACTTTGTTTTTTTAGGGGCATTAGGGGCTCCAAGGGCTTTAGGGGCTTTAGGGGATCTAAGGGCTTTAGGGGCTTCTGGCTATGAGAAGGAGTCGGCAAGCTCTTTCATGGCTCTGCGGACATTGACGCCTTCATACAGCACTGCATGGACCATGTCGAGAATCGGCATCTCGACTTGCAGGTCGGGACGCTCGTTGATGTCGTACATGCATTTTGTGCCATAGTATCCTTCTGCCACCATGCTCATTTCCATCTTTGCCACCTTCACGCTGTAGCCCTTGCCGAGCATGGAGCCGAAGTTGTGATTGCGCGAGAATTTACTGTATGCGGTCACAAGGAGGTCGCCGAGATATGCAGAACGGTCTATGTCGCGAGGCATAGGGGAAATGGTGTCGACAAACCTCCGCATCTCCCTTGTGGCATTGCTGACGAGCATAGCCATGAAGTTGTCGCCTGCCTTCATGCCGTTGACCATACCTGCTGCGATTGCATATACATTTTTAAGGACTGCCGCATATTCAATGCCGTCGACATCATCCGAAATAATCGTCTTCATCTTGGCTGACGCGAGCCGCGACGCGAATTGACGTGCCTTGTCAGTGTCAAGGCATCCTATGGTCAGATAGCTGAGGCGTTCGAGGGCAACTTCCTCCGCATGGCAAGGACCTCCGATGACAAGCATATTGTCGCGGGGCACTCCGTAGACTTGCTCGAAATAATCAGTGATGATCATATTTCGATCAGGAACAATACCCTTGACTGCGGATACGATATTCTTTGCTTTAAGGTCAACGGTAAGCTTGCTGATTTCAGGGAGGAAGTAGGGGGATGGCATTGCCACCACGAGAGTATCGGCACCTTCTGCTACCTTATTGATGTCGGAAGAGAAGTCGATTCGGTCGGTGTCGAAGCTGACGTCGGTCAAGTATGAGGGGTTGTGCCCGTATTTCTTGAACTCCTCAATCTTGTCTTCGCTTCTGAAATACCAGCCTATACGGTCGCAGTTCTTGAGCAGAAGCTTTGCCAATGCTGTGGCCCAGCTTCCGCTTCCGAGAACGGCAACTTTCGATATGTGGTCTATACTCTCCATGATTATTTTTCTCCTTCTTTCTCTTCTTCAGCTTCAGCCTTCACCTGCTTCTTTTCCGGGCGCATCTGCGGGAAGAAGAGCACTTCCTGGATTGCAGTCTGTCCTGTCATGAGCATTGTCAGACGGTCCATTCCGATTCCGAGGCCTGATGTGGGAGGCATGCCATATTCGAGGGCACGGATGAAGTCGTGGTCGATGATCATGGCTTCGTCATCACCCTTGTCGGCAAGGTTCATCTGGTCTACGAAACGTTCGTATTGGTCGATTGGGTCGTTGAGCTCTGAATATGCGTTGCAGAGTTCCTTGCCGTTGACCATCAGTTCGAAACGCTCCGTTAACGCAGGATTGTCGCGGTGCTTCTTGGTGAGAGGAGACATTTCGATAGGATAGTCGGTGATGAATGTAGGTTGGATATAGATGCCTTCACATTTTTCTCCGAATATCTCGTCGATTAGTTTGCCTTTGCCCCAGCTTGGGTCTACCTCAATGTTCTCCTGCTTGCAGAAAGCACGGAGTTCCTCTTCGGTCTTGCCTGTGATGTCGAACCCTGTATGCTCTTTGATGGCGTCGGTCATAGTAACGCGACGGAATGGAGCTTTGAAAGACACGAGATTGTCGCCGATCTGCACATCGGTGGTGCCGTTTACGTCGAGACATATCTTTTCAAGCATGTTTTCCACAAACTTCATCATCCAGTTGTAGTCCTTATAAGCTACATACACCTCCATGCAGGTGAATTCAGGATTGTGTGTGCGGTCCATACCTTCATTACGGAAGTCCTTGGCAAACTCGTACACACCGTCGAAGCCGCCTACGATAAGGCGTTTTAGATAAAGTTCGTTGGCAATACGGAGATAGAGAGGTATGTCAAGGGCGTTGTGGTGGGTGATGAATGGGCGGGCTGCGGCTCCACCGGGGATGGACTGAAGAATCGGTGTTTCTACTTCCATCAAACCATGGTCGTTGAAGTATTGGCGCATGGAGTTGAAGATTTTATTACGCTTTAGGAATATTTCCTTGATTCCTGGGTTTACCACGAGATCGACGTAACGCTGGCGATAACGCTGCTCCGGATCAGTGAAAGCGTCATATGCCTTGCCATCTTTCATCTTCACCATAGGAAGTGGGCGGAGGCTCTTGCTGAGAACTGTAATTTCCTGCGCGTGAACAGAGATTTCGCCTGTCTGGGTGCGGAATACGTATCCTTTTACGCCAATGAAGTCGCCAATGTCGAGGAGCTTTTTGAAGACAACATTATACATGTCTTTGTCTTCGCCGGGGCAGAGATCATCGCGGCTTACATATACTTGTATGCGGCCTTCAGCATCCTGAAGGCTTACGAATGAAGCTTTGCCCATGATACGGCGGCTCATGATGCGACCTGCCACGCATACTTCGCGGCGTTCCGGATCATCATCCTTGAAGTTTTCCTTGATTTCCTCGCTGTGACCTGTCACTACATATTCCGCAGCGGGATAGGGTTCGATTCCGCGGTCGCGGAGTGCCTGCATGCTGTTGCGTCTTACGATTTCCTGTTCGCTCAGTTCCTGATTTGCCATTATATTGAGTTTTCTATTTAGTTATATCTGTATTAACTTGCAAATTTAACGAAAAAAATCCATACTCACTCAATTTTATGAGTGAATAATGCTTTTTAAGGTATCTACAGTCAGAATACCTTTTCTCATTATAACAATCTATGGAAAATTCTTACTAATGAATATGGCGTTATTAAACGTATAAGATTTTTAAATATTATGAAAATGGCGTGAGATCTACCTGCCATAATCTTTGATCAATTGCCGAATTTCAGATTGCGCCATGAGCCGGTGAGTTGCGGAGTGGTTGCCACTGTCGGGGTCTGGGGCTTCTTGTTGACCGTTACGGAGGTCTTCTTCACATTGTCAATGACATAGTCGCTGAGTTCTCCGAAAGTGACTTGTCCGGCGGTTTCTTGGAGTTTCTTTAGGATCCAGTAAGTGAAAAGGCCATGACTCTTTTCTTCGTAAGGGAACGCCGTTTCATTGCCTTCAGTTGCGGTAAGCACGATCATGTTGCCGACGGGATCTGCTTTTTTGGGTTTCATGGCTACTCCCATAGATTGGGGTATGAGCATACCCTCACCGTGGTTGGTGCCGCTGAAGCATGCATCGACCATGACAGTCACATTCTTTGCACCCATGTTGCCTAAATCTGCATATATCTTTTCAAGTGGCATGCAAATGGAAACTTGTCGGGGATCTATATCGACAGGGAGGATGAATGACTTCTTTCCATCATCATCAGGGAGACCGTGACCTACATAATAAAAAATGATATTGAAGTCACTTCCGTCAAATGCATCCCCGACATCTTGGAGCATCGAGATCGCAGACGCCATTTGTCCGTAAGTGGCATTGATGAAAGTTGCCACATTGTTTTCCGGAATGCCGAGCGTGCGCGTAAGATACTGGGTCATGATTCGGCCGTCGTTTTCTGCATGATCCACCTTCGAGGCATGGTCATAGTCGCCATTCGCAATGACAAGGGCAAAAGTGGGGATGTCAGATGGTTTGCCTACAGGAATGTTTATGTCCGTATCGGGAGTGGTGCCGGCGGAAATTTTGACTTTTGTAGTCTGAAATCCCTTGTTCTGATTTGCAGAAGTGGAATTTGCAGAGTTCATGGCCAGATTGTCCCCCTCGTCGAAACGACGGTTTAGTTGTGCCACGTCGACGGGCTTGAAGTTATAGTCTACGTCCACTTGTGCGTAAGTGGCGTCCATGTCACTATCGTATTTATATTTGCCGATGCTGACGGATTTCAGCACGACATCCTCTCCGTTTGGCATGAAGGATGCAATGGCGGCTGATTTCCATTTGTCCCATTCCTGTTTGAATCCCGGAGCCTCGTCGAGAGGAACAGGCAAAAGGAAATCACCGAAATCGGAGGTACTGATCAAGAATGTCTCGTTGTCAGCATCATAAGGTCTTATCTCAAGATCCTGAGAGGCGAATTGCTCAGCAATTCCGGCACAATATTTGTCGACAAGTTCTTCGTATTTTTTACGATATTCCGCACGCGCGGCTTCAACATTCTTGGAGTTGACCGAGAAGATGCTGTCTGCCATTGCATTGATTTTTGCAGTCCTTGTTGTCTCGTTGACACGCTCTTTCCATTTGGCAGTGGGCTCGAATTCCCCTTTGATTTGCCATTTGCTTACTTCCTCTTCTATAAGATTTCGAATATCTTCATCAGAAGGAATGTTTATGTTTTGGGAGACAAGATAGTCATTCCAACTTCCCAAGTTTGCTGCAATGTAGTTGTTGAGTGTCGGGGTTTCTTGAAGCTTTTTGCGGGCTTCAGCTTGACGTTGCTCCTGTTCTTTACGCGCATTTTCGGCGAGCATCTTGGCTTCCTCTTCCTTACGCTCCTGTTCGGCGCGAAGCTTGGCTTCCTCTTCCTTACGCTCCTGTTCGGCACGAAGCTTGGCTTCCTCTTCCTTACGCTCCTGCTCGGCACGAAGCTTGGCTTCCTCTTCCTTACGCTCCTGTTCGGCACGAAGCTTGGCTTCCTCTTCCTTACGCTCCTGCTCGGC
>JAIDUH010000197.1:64034-72205 GCA_029060285.1 Muribaculaceae bacterium
ACGAAGGTTGGTCACATCTTCCTTGCGAGACTGCTCACTGCGCTGCTCATCTCCTTTACGAGCTTGTGCTGCCATGTCGGCGAGAGAGATTTCAGAAGGTTTTGCTAACTTTGCTTTTAATTCAGTTACAGCAGCCATAGCGCTTTTCTTGTCTTTATATTCAGGAGAAATAATGGCTCTTCCTCTCTTGTCGACTACACCAATCTTATTGTCATTCTTTATATATGCATAGCCGTTTTTGTCGAATTTCTCAATTTTATCATATATGACGGGGAGCACTACATTGCCAAGAGTGTCAATAAGACCGTATTTTTTTTCGTACTTGACAATAGCCAAACCATTGGGTTGGAAAATGTCGATCTCGTCGAATATGTCATTTATCACCCAAACATTTGGCCGGTTGTCAATTAGTCCCCATTTCTTGTTGATCTTAATGGCCGCTAATCCGAATTGGTCAAAGGGTCGGGCATTTTTAAGACCTACTTCTATAAAATACTGTCCTGTTGTGGTGATGTATCCATAATGATTGTTATAAGAGACAAGTGCAAGTCCATTAGGTGAGAATGGGGAAACTTTGTCATAGATTGGATCTGTTATGCGATTTCCATTAGCGTCGATAAAACCATATTTCTTATGTTCAATTCTGGAATTATCAAAAACACTTTCGGAATAAATTTCAGGTAGCACGTCAGCCATGCATAAAGACATGCTGAATAAAGTGGATATGAAAAGTAAAATATATCTTAAGGTATAATTCATTTCAAATTTTATGTTTTTGTTGTGAAGAATTTGTCTCTTTGTAAGAAGTTGCAAATATAGCGATTTTTTTGATGATTAGACCTTATTTTATAAAAAAATTGAGATTTTCACATGGCAAAAATTCCAATAAGAAGTGCACTGGTGTTTTCGATGCGTCAGTTACCATAATAATTCAATCGAAATTGTTATTATTGATAGGTTGAAAAAAACTTGAAGAATATCAAATCGTATAAAGACAAACTATAATATGACTATAACGATAAGCGACATAGAGGATCTGCCTCGGGCTGCTGTGGAACTTTTGGAGGCGATAGGGGAGAGGAGGATTGTTGCGCTCAGGGGAAAGATGGGTGCGGGAAAGACAACATTGGTTGCTGAGATGATGCGTCAGCTTAAGATGGATGACGAGGCCTCTTCGCCTACATTTGCAATTGCCAATGAATATCATTCCTCTGAGACGGGGCAGACTGTATATCATTTCGATTTTTACAGACTGGAGTCTTCGGGGGAGGCATATGATATAGGGATTGAGGATTACTGGGACAGCGGCAATCTTTGTCTGATGGAGTGGACAGAAAATATTGAGGATATACTTCCAGAAGATACTCTCTTTGTGGAGATTGAAGAGCTGCCAGACCATTCGCGTCGTATCTTAATTTAGTATGAGGATTTTACATTTGGTGGAGGTGGATTCCACGAATGCATATATAATGCGGAATATCGGGGAACTGGAAGCTCCTGTTATGGTTGTAGCTCATACTCAGACGGCAGGGCAGGGACAACGCGGCAATTCTTGGGAGGCTGAACCTGGAAAGAACCTTACTTTTTCAATATTCTTTCGACCGGTTGAGCTCCTTCCTATGGCACAGTTTGCAATGTCGGAGGCTGTGGCGCTTGCTGTCGTTGATTTCCTTGCCGGGCATGGAATAGAAGCCAAAGTGAAATGGCCTAATGATATCTACGTCGACGACCGGAAGATATGCGGAATATTGATACGACATTCTGTGATGGGTGGATATGTCTCATATTCAGTGATCGGGGTGGGGATAGACGTCAATCAGACCCTTTTTCTCAGTGATGCACCGAATCCTGTTTCGATGAAGCAGATCACCGGAAAAACGTATGACTTGAAGCTACTTGAAAAAGAGATTGCAGAGATAATGGAAGGTCGGCTCAAATTGATCCGAACGGAAGAAGAGCGGCTGGCATTGCATAAGGAATTCTTTGGGAAGCTTTGGCGAGGAGACGGCCGGTTGCATCCATTCGCCGACACAGCCACCGGAGAGAATTTTATGGCGAGCATTGAAGACATAGCCTTTCACGGACCGATGACGCTCCGCCTATCCGATGGCTCCCTCCGTACCTATGCTTTCAAAGAAGTCTCTTTCTTAATGATAAATGATTAATTATTAATGATAAATTAATTGTTCTATCTGATAGTGTGATTTAAAGACCATAAAGCAACCATTTTTAATTTATCATTGATCATTTGATAAATTAATAATTTGTAATTTATCATTAATCATTAGTCGAACCCCAGCACTCAGTCTCGTCAGCTATCTCGGGGATGGTAGAGCTGCGATAGACGGGGTTCTTGCCTTCGCGAAGTTGGCGCTGATAGTCTTTGAGCAGGCGCATGGCATATTTGCCGAGGAGGAATATTGCCAAAAGATTGCAGAGAGTCATGAGTCCCATGAAAATATCAGCCATCCCCCATACAAATTCAAGGGATGTCAGCGAACCGACCATAACCATGCCTCCGACAATAATACGATAAGCGGTTACCGGCCATCTTTTGTTGCTGATAAACTGAAGGTTGGTTTCGCCATAATAGTAGTTGGAGACAATGCTTGTGAAAGCAAAGAAAAATACGGCTACTGCAACAAATGTGCTTCCGAGGCTTCCTACTTCCGATTCGAGGGCAGACTGGGTAAGGGCAATTCCGCTCTCACCGTTTTCGTATATTCCGCTCAGCAATATTATGATAGCCGTACATGTGCATATCAGCAAGGTGTCGGTGAATACGGCCAGAGTCTGGAGCAATCCCTGTTTCACGGGATGGCTTACTGAAGCTGTGGCTGCAACGTTTGGAGCAGATCCTTCTCCGGCTTCGTTGCTGAAGAGACCACGTTTGATGCCCATCATCAGAGCGCTGCCGACACCTCCGCCAAGTGCTGCGCTACCTGTGAAAGCCTCGCTTACGATGTGTGACAGCATTTCGGGAATCCTTGTGGCGTTCATTACTAAAATGGCGATGGCAAGAAGAATGTATGCAATAGCCATAACCGGCACTACAATTTCACTGAAACGTGATATTCTCTGGATGCCACCGAAGATCACCAGCATTGACGCCATTGTTACGGCGATTCCTACAATCAGAGGATCCCAACCGAATGACACCTTGGCGGCAGCTGTCATCGTGTTGGCCTGGACTGAATTGAAAGCGAGCCCGAAAGTGATGGTAATAAGCACTGCGAAGATGATCGCCCACCATCTTTTGCCGAGTCCCTTCTGAATGTAGTAGGCGGGACCACCCTTAAATGAATTCTCTCCCTTTACCTTATACAGCTGGGCGAGCGTGGACTCCACAAAAGCAGAGGCGGAACCGAGAAGGGCTATCACCCACATCCAGAATATTGACCCTGCTCCGCCGATGGCGATAGCCGTAGCCACACCGGCGAGATTGCCTGTTCCTACTCTGGATGCAATCGAGACGGCGAATGCCTGAAAGGAGCTTACCGTATGGTGGGAATCTTTCTTGTCGTCACCCTCCTTTTTGCCGGAAGCAGCCAACAGGCGGCACATTTCGCCAAACATACGGAACTGTACGCCACGGCTCTTGATGGTGAACCACACAGCCGCAATCAGGAGCAATCCAATCAGCAGATAGGTCCAGAGCCAATTATTTATGGTATCGATTATATTCATTTTAGTAGTTTAGATGTCTATTTTTGAAGTTGTTTAAACTTATTTACGAATTCAAAAAATCAATATAAAACACTAAAAATATGATTCTTTTTATTAATCTTCCGCCATCTTTTCGGCGTATTTTCCTTCATTCATCAGTCACGATGCCCGCATCGCTCCTTCTTCATGAAGAAAAATCCGCTCGAAAACCTGACGAAATCTTAATAAAAAAATAAGTTTAAACAACTTCTTTATAAACAACGATAAGATATAATATTATAATGCGAAAAATAAAAAAAAAGCACGCAGACGGAGACGGAAGCCTCGTGTCTACGTGCTTTGGCAATAGTCGCAGGCTGAAAGCCTGCTTTCCATATCCCGTCACCTATGACAGGGAGAGTACAGGGCGGCGAATACGGTCATGTCGCGGCCGTCAGGGTCGATACTCGTTTGAACAATGCATCGGGGTTGTCGTTGTTTTCATCGTTTTCGTCGTTGTCAACGATATGTTTGCAACAAGCAACCTGTACGGATGCATGAGGATGTTCATTACTGTAATGGACCGTCAGGCCTCAGCTACAGCATGGGCATACTGATGCATTGGTTGATGCATTGAGGGAACCGGCATTCAGACGGGAATGGAAGTCCTTTGGAATGAAGTCGCAAGCGACTTCGGCGGGGGACAAACCGTTCATGGTCGGGAATGACCGGGGTTGTGGCAATATGTCATTGTACTCTTTCCGGGCTTCTGGGGGAAGCGTTGTCATCGTTTTCATCGTTGTCACCGATATGCTTGGAAGAATCTACGCTTTCGACGCTGAGCGGGGCGCGGTGTGGGCGCGTTTGGGCCTCGGTCCACCGTGAGGAAGGCAATGTGATACTACTTGATTTCATATGTCATTGCTTATGTTTCCGGGTGCAAAGTTAATGCAAATTATGGTGTGCAATCCCTTATCGCCGTAAATGTGCTCACTGCGTTCGCACCACAATCTTGTGCCTTGGGGAGAGATAGGCGCAAAGCTTTTCAGCATAGGATGAGGTCAGATTGGATATGGAGATAACCAGTTTCAGCTAATTTGAAGAAGAACCATAAAAAAAGAAGAAAAAATAGTGAAAAAATTTGGGTAGTTCGGAAAAAAGCATTAAATTTGCATTCGCAAAGCCCAGGTGGCGGAATGGTAGACGCGCTCGTTTCAGGTGCGAGTGCTGAGAGGCGTGCAGGTTCGAGTCCTGTTCTGGGCACAGATAAAGCGAGATAACTCATTGAAAATTCAATAGTTATCTCGCTAATCTTTTATTCAACTGGCAAATTACTGGCAAATGCTCGATTTCTGGCTCAACTCTTACCAGTCAATATACATTCGTAGCATTAGAGAGAATTATCCGCTCCACCCACAATTGTATCGTATTTTCAACGGTAGGTTGAATCCCAACAACTCCTAATCTTGAGGATTAGCCTGCTCAATATGTTTATAAACATATTGAGCAAATGATTTAGATGTCAGTATTTTTTATTAACTTTGCAAATTAATAATTCTATCACAATGGCAGTGTTCAAATATAAAGCTGAACTAGAACATTTTATTTCATTGGGAGTCACTTTACCTCATTTGGAAGCTCCCAATGAAAAAATGGCTTATCGCTATATCTTTAAAGACGCGCCTCAAAAAAATCATATTCCGCCTTATATAAAGAATCCTAAGAGAGCATTATCAGAAATTGAAAAAACAAATCCTTCAACTTCTGGGTATGCTCTGTCTTGTTACGAACGTGAAGACAAGGCAAAAGAACAATTTGCAAAATTAGAGGCTAATTTTAGAGGGATTCGTAAAAGCATAGGCGACAGTATATCATATGGGACATTGACCAATACAGATGGGTTAGTTAGTATAGCGGACGCATCTTCAACACACTTCGATTTGTATGAATTTTGTGAATGCGATTTAAATAAAACGTTCAAATTTCAATATACGCTATGACTCCCCTAAATGGAAAAAAAATATTGAAAGACTTTAGTGAATTTACCAAAGTATCAGATTTGATATACTTTGATGGTCCACTTCTGTCTCATTTCATAAGTCCAAATGGAGAGAATTATTTGTATTATTGGTGCGATGTAGATGATACCTATAACCGATGGATCATTTTTCGAATTGATTTACCTTCAGTCCAAAAATATATTGAAAAGAAAATTTCGTTAAGAGATTTAATCTCACATCCATCCGATGGGTTCATATATGTTGCTGATATAGATAATAACATTCAATACAGAGAGATTCAACTTCTTCTGGAAAATGAAATACCGCCTGAGTATCTTCCACAAGAGGATTCATACTATGATTTTGAAATTAAGGACAATATCAGTTTGGCTGGATTGTCTAAGAAATACTCATGTGGTATCCTAGAACTCCATATAAGTGGTCGAGACGTAAAATATGGAAGTATTCCACTCAATAAATTTGCTCAACTTCTCCCTAAGATAGACGAAATACGCAAGGGGATGGCGTCTAAATTTATAAAGAATAGCAAAGCCACACATACGGATAAAGCCACTCGTTCTCAAGTAGAACGAGAATTAAATCTGGATACTCAATATGAGTATATGTACTCAATGGCAGGGTCTATTCGCGTAATATTAAAGCCTATAAATCTCCAACGAAATTTTGAAATGCCAGGAATTGGCACTTATGCCGATTCTTTTGCAGAGGACTTTGCTGGTCTTTTTGCTTCTGGATTCTCAAAAGAAGACATTTTAAAATATTCTCAAAAATATGACAAACAACTGATAAAAAAATATGACGATTTTGTTAAGTTCTTATTTAAAGAAGATCTTTCAATCGGTGTTAATTGGTGTAATGTTGGAGCATCTTTAATGTATTCTGCGAATATCAATCAGAACCAAACACGTCAAATCTTGGCTAACCTTTCTGATTTTGATTTTGATACAAAAGAAACCATCGAAATGATAGGCCGATTCTACTCTCTAAATATTCGTAGCGGGAGCTATTCTTTTGAATCAATCGAAGGTGACGATGCAAAGACATCGGGGTATTTAGATGACTTATTAAAAGAATTATCCTATGGAATATCTTTTAATAAGGTTTATCGAATTAAGATAGAAAGAAAGAGCATAGAACCTATAGGCCAAAGGAAGAAAGTTGAAGATACAATTATAGAATTCACCGAGATTCAAGGCTAACCCTGTGACTAACACATTTATAAAGATATGTAATATTGACACACACTTTTCACCGATTGTAATAATATTAGTTTGATCTAAATTATCCAAATACCCTACAATCAAAACAAACTACCATTTAGATATTTTTTATGCAAACGGACTTAAGTGTCAGATGTAAGATCCCCTCATTTACTGTTTGAAGTCTTATATTGTCAATATAGGTATTAGGGAACACCATTTCATTCCTTTTTTTAGATGGATGAACCATAATGGTTTGCAACATTGTAATCTCAATTGCGACACTTTTGGGTATTAGGTCTACCAGGGTGAAACTAATGGAGTACAACATACTATAAAATATTAGATGCAGAGGACTATTTGTTCCCTGCATCTAACAATAGTTACCATGTAACTATTTTATCCACGATTGCCTGCTGCTCGGTTGAGCTACGTCGTAGGTATATGCGTGTTGTTTCGATGCTCTCATGCCCCATGAGGTCTGCCAGTAGAGCAAGATCGTTAAATCGTTCGAGGAAGTTCTGAGCATAGCGGTGTCTGAATGAGTGAGGATACACTACCTTAACATTCATTCCATATTTCTCTGCATAGTTCTTTAGCTGCTGAGAAATGCCACGAGTAGTAATCCGTTCACCAAAGCGATTGGTAAATATGTAGCCAGAACTCTTTTTCTCACCATTGAGCCATTCAATGGCTTCTCCTTTCAATGACTTTGGGATGAAAATACGGCGTATTTTTCCACCTTTGGAATAAATGTCAATGTAACCGATGGTTACATGCTCCACCTTGATCTGGATAAGTTCACTGACACGTGCGCCAGTGGCAGCAAGGAATCGTACCACAAAGTACCATTCCTTATTCTCCTCCCTTTTCAGCCGGTTCTTGAAAAAGGTGTAATCGGCATTACTGATTACATTTTCGAGAAAAGAGCGGTTTTGCACCTTAACAGATTTCAAGCGGAGTCTGGAGAGATTCATGAAGTCCAGATATTTGTTAATCGCCTGAATTCGGAGATTAACGGTCTTAGGCTTGAACGTATCTATGAGATACGCCTTATAGTCTAACAAGCCACGCTTGTTGACCTTTGGAAAGCGACTGAGATAATCGCGCACGGCATAAAGGTATGCCGCGATTGTGTTCTTCGCCATATTCTCATCACGAAGAAACAGTTCAAATTTTTCAATCATAATACTATAGTCGGGATTTGACCCTATATAATATGATTGTTCATAATTCCCATTATGAGAAATTCGCCGATGGCTCGGTGAAATGCATCGATGACGAAATCCCTTTCGAAATCCCCTCG
>JAIDUH010000198.1 GCA_029060285.1 Muribaculaceae bacterium
CTTAACCGCAATACCATAGCCACAAGGATAAGAAGAATCAAAGAAAAAATCACAAACGAATATAAAAGGGAGGAATTACTATGAATTCAAATAATATGGATATTGAGCAGATGAGAAAAGCTTGGGTAGAGATGGGCAAGGCGCTTGGCATGGAGACACTACCCGACGATCCCGACAACATGAATAAGAAGAAAACGTCGCTCGACAGAATACGGGATGGCTATAGGAAAGGATGCGATATGTCAATTCTTGGCACAATCTTATTGACGCCATTCTTTTTCTTCATGCCATCGATAAGCGATGAGTATAGAATATCGATAGCGATTACATTCGCCATTATGGGACTGGCTAACGCATATGTTATGTATTGGCTATGGCGAGGAATTGGGAAAATCAACCCTCTTACTATGCCAATAACACAAGTTTCTTCAATGGCCAAATATTATAAAAAATGCCACCTGCAATACGTTTTATTAGGATCACTTGTGGCAATACCCTGGATTGTATATTTCATGATTGCTACCAACCGGTCGGAAAGTGTTGTCATGGGAGCTATCATCGGTGGCATTTGCGGACTTTACGGCCTTTGGAAATATATGAAAGACTATCGCAATTTATCGGCGTAGCCGGTAAACATCAGCGGCCACAACAATGCTTGTATTTCTTGCCGCTACCACAAGGACAGGGGTCATTGCGGCCAACCTTTTTACTTAAAGCAAAGGTTTGTTCAGGGAAAGATGGAAAGTCTTGTCCATTCCGGGCCATTTCCTGCAATTGCTCAAATGATTCAATGCCCATAGCCCGCATATTTGGACCGATTGAGATTTTTGGCTTCTGTCCTCCTCGATGCATATTCTCCAACTCTTTTTTCCCTATTTCTTCAGAGGAATTACCTCTCAATCTCCAATAGGGGATAGAATTGAGAAAATCCATAACCGCATCCATGCAGTCTTGGATCTGTGATATATCATGGAACTGGAAAAATCTGTTTATGTCCGGCACATGAAGATTTTTAGTCTCATCCTGTTTGTCAATCCATAAGTCGCGGAGTGCGTCTTCTGATGTCTCATCAGACTTACCATATTTCTTAAAAGCCTCACGCATTTTTTCTACGGCTTTTCCCTTGATTTTGGGATAAGGCATTTCTCCATAGCAGACTATGGTATCAAAATCAAAGATCTTTGGCTCGACATGTATGTCAATATGATACTCATCAATTTCAAAACCATTGAAGACTGAGAATGGAGAAAGGAATGGCCTGTCCTTTTTTGGAATGGAGTATCGCATTGCTCTTAGAACCGGATAGAACAGCTCTGTAAGAGTATCGTCGCTCAAAGTGCAATCCAACCTTTTATCCATATCCGGAATCAACTTGCTGATATAATACATATCAGTGTATCCATACAGATTAGCACATCCAATAGCTACTTTCTCAGCCAACAATGCACCGTTTTTCTCTCTGCGTTCAACTTCTGCTGGCACTAATTTTGAAAAATCATCTGTAAGCTCCTTGCAGAAGCGAAGGTCACAATGCCCGGTGCTTTTCTGCTCCGTGGAGTATATGAGGCCGAAACGATTTAATTCAAAAAGCAATCCGGATTTCTCTGCGTAATCAAGTGTCATCCGGCCTTCAATCACATCAAGACAAGCTTTCAGTTCATAATAAAACATGTTCTTAACAACCAACTTGGGATCCTCAAGCATAATCTTAGCCATTGTCTTTACAATACCTTGTTTTTTCGGACTCCCCTTAAATCTTACGCCTAAGTCAAAAGCAAGTTCCTTGAGTTCAGGTATTGTCTTGAAATCGAGTAATTCTTCGAGGGAGAATTCTCCAGTAAATGTAAAGTTTGTAGCCATATTGATTCGGTTTTGATTTTAGACTACAAATTTAAGTAAAATAATCGTGAAATCCTACTTTTTAAGAAAAAGATACATTTATACATCTGCAACCGGGAAAATCCGATACCATCTGTTTTATTTTCTTTGCGGTGGTCATTTCTATATAGGGTTTCCGAGTGCAACGATAATAATTTTGTCGGATTTATTGCGTAAAAAAACCGACAAAATTTAGAATTTCCTATAAAATTTCTTGGTGAAGTGGAGGAAGTCACAATTTTTCGTCCCTTTACAGTTCGTAAGACACATTGTATTATGTCAATACATATTTGGAAAGCGTTTTTACTTTATCCTTGATTCTAAAATCACAAATCATTAAAAAGCAGGAAATCAGTCATATAATGCTCATGTGTGTCGCATCTCCGCTCCCAGGAAACGGATAGCAGTATCCGATAAGACTTAGTAACGACTTTTTTTGAGCTTAGGCGTAGCTAATTGAAAAAAGGTGTGCCGAAATTTTCGACACACCCTAAGACGTAGCTTATTTTATACTTTTCTCTCTGAAATATTTGATAATTTCAGTTGCCAATTTTGAAGCTGCCACAACGAGTTCAAGGATAAGAAAAATTGAAGTTTTCATACGGGTTGGCATTAAAAGATTAACATTAAGGGAACTGTGCTTTTCTGTCAACGCAACCAGCGAGAAAGGCTTCAACGGACTACCTCTATATCTGTTGTCCTCAAAACAATAACAGGACTATTTGCATAGCTAACATTTGATATGTAGTTTCCATATTTATTTAGTCTTACCTGTTCCTCCACAGTGACGACATTGCTGATGATAGTGAACGAAAACATTTGGATCATACCATTTGCCACAGTCATTACACCTCTGCCGAGGTTTTTGTGTGCCAAAAGAAGCAGAGGCATTGTCGTTTTTTTCTATTCGACCGGTCCCATTACAATGTGCACACTTGAAATCTCGGCGTGGTATGGGGATGGTTTTGCTTGGGTTTGAAATTCTATTAGTGTTTACATTCTGATTGATTCCAGCTTGAGGATATGCTGAATATGCGCTACTATTAACTGGTGATCTTGTTTCTCCTCCGCCTCCACTCTTCTTCTTTATAAGGGAACATGTATAGACTCCGACCGGGATAGATGTTTTCTTATAGACATATTTACAATGAGGGTTTATTTCTACTGTTAATGATGAATAATCAGAATTAAATATGTAACGGCATTTACCATGGAAGGAATACCCAATGTAGACGATATCACATGTGGTGTCGCCTAAATCTCTATAAAGTTTACCGTTTCCTACATCATTACCATTCGCATCCACATCATAACAGATGTTTTTACTGATCTTCACGAACTGACCTCCTTTACATTGAGTAGATTCTTTGTCGAAATCAATAATCTTTGATAACGCATAGTAATTTGTTACTTGTGCGCTGATAGTTTGAATATAAATACCGACTATAAAAGCAATGAAAGTGCTAATTAAATATTTTACCTCCATTTTCGAGAAACTTTATTTTGCCATCTTAACACCAATTCAATATATTTATCCTTAGTTATTTTTGTATATTTTTGACCAGACCATACAAGATTTCGTCCATCTGGAGAGAAATCATAGTTTTCATATGATGTTTCCCAGGTACCCCAAAGAGATCCTCCGGGAACATAACCCCTATTATATGTATAGGCATGGCGATATCTAGTTCTATCATAATCTGAACCTTTCTCATCAAAAGTAATTATCTTGTTGTTGTCGTCATATATTTTTTTCTCAAGGAAATTTTCATCTTCAAGTACTCCATGGGCATGGCCCCCTATTGGTATTTCAACTGCCTTGGCTCCATTAAAGTTGAAGACCTTAATATATGGTCCATGATGATCGGGGTCGTTTAGACTCTCATTTTTGATATAGATCCTTACTTCTTTGTCCGAATCGTAAAACTGGGCAGAGACGTTGAAGGTCGCTAATAGTAAAATAGAAAGCACTCCAGTGATAATTTTTAAATAGTGAGTAGCCATATTTCTCCGTTTGCCGCGGTCTTCCCCTCGTTGGCGTTTGCTGTTTGTACGAAAAAGCGCAGGAATCTGTATCTGTCACCGTCCTACTCTTTGAGGCTTCTCGCATTGCCCTATCTATGTCGGACGGCAACGCAGAAGCCCACGCCTGTATATGCAATCAAAGCATCCGGCTATACTTCTCCCGAAATATCGTGCCGAAAGCAAGATAATCACATATCCACGGGCATCTACCGTTGCTCAATCCTTGACATAGATAAAAAGTTTGCGAGACATTTCAAAGAGTCAAGAATCAGCGCGGATAAACGCTTTCTTATGTATTTTCACTACATCCCGTTCCGCTAAACCCCAGACCGGGGCTTCTGCGAGACGGTCTGCGATTGCAAAGTTAATATGATTTTTGGATAAATAAAAGTTTTCAGATAAAAAAATGAAAAAATTTGGAATAAAAAGTTATTGCGATTCATCTTGGAATTTTTTCAGTTCTTTCATTTATACTTATGACCTGCCTGAAGATTCTTTTCTGTGCCAATCTGCCAGTTCGGCGACTCTCTCAACGAGAGAGAGGTTCACGCCTAAGAATTGCCGCTACGCTCACACCTACATCATTAATTTATATGTTATGCAACATATTTTGTCGTTTTTTGCCTATAATGTTTGTGTATTTATTGTCAAATAATTACTTTTGCACAGTATTTCGTGTTCCATGGCAAAAAAGAATACAACAATTTGCCCAAGAATACGTTATCTATATATTAGAGTTATAATTTTAATGATAAGATGGCGATTATATTGCCATTCTATTCATTGCACATCCAATGTTTCAAATACCTTTTGCATAGGATGTGAAATATAGAAAGGTATATTATGAATGAAAAAAAGAAATCCGCTTTAGTAAGTATTTACAAAATCGGTAGAGGGTATTTAGAAGACCTTCGTAATACTATCGACCCTAAGTATATAGACGAGTTCATCACTGCAGGTTTTATTATTTGTGGTTTTACTCGAACATCCAAGACATGGCGTATATCATCTCTCGGCAAAGGATACGTTGAAGATTTAGAATTAGCATAAAGTCATTTAAATCCATAAAACTCAAACAGGATGAGGATTCTTCATCCTTTTTTATATCTTCTTTATGTCAAAGTGCTACGCAGTCTTGTGGATTCCAACAGTTAATCACATACCGATACCTTTTGAAGAACCACATAATGATGGTGTTAAAATTGCCGATATCTCTGATATAATCAAACGTCCTTTCAAGATAAAGATACAAACCAATGGCAAGAACATCGACATTTTAACTCAAAATGAAAAAGAGACTGATACTTTCGACTCTTTCATAACTTTGCATTTTGAGAAATTCAGCCATAATGGAATGATAAAGTATTCTTTTGAACCTAAATTTTTTGAGAATGGAGAATTTGGGTTTGATGATGAATCATTCCCTGGGGTGGTATACCATATAATAAAGGAATTTTACCATATCCATGAATTTCACGAAAATGAAACAGATTCCTCACTATTGCCATATTTAAGCAAAAATGATATTAATATAGGCGAACCCGATAACGAAGCCATTAAGCATTATCTCAAGAATTTCGAGAAAATCATTTTGGTGCTTGTCAACCTTGCAAAAGAGTTCTCTAATATAGTCCAAGAAAAGGGTAAAAAAGATTCTGAATTCGTACAGAAAGATTTTGACACATTCTTCAAAATGTATATAATGGTGCGCGGATATGACGCATACCTACATTCTCTATACAAATCAATATATAATAAAAAATGTCATATCTCTAACGAAAATGAGAAGGAGTTGAGGAGATGTGCATTCAATATTGAAAATTCAGTAAGGTATTTCAATGTTTTGCACACTTTCTTTGATACACAGATAAGGAAGAACAATACTTTCTCTATTCTAAAAAATGTAGAAGAAAATTTACGTAAATCAGAAGAAAACCTAAGCAGGGTCAATGAAACTCTTGATAACTCTAAAAAGAGTCTTGAAACATCAGAGCAAACTTTAAAAACCACTGAAGAAACTCTTAAGACCACGGAAGAAACTCTAAAAACATCAGAGCTTACTCTCAAAAGTTCAAATACTAATATTGAAAAAACAAAGGAGGCTGCAGATGATTCAACAAAATGGGCTATTCGCGGAATAATATTCAGTGCAATTTTAAGTATAGTATCGATTTCGTATTCAATTTGCTTATCAAACCAATCCTCAAAAGAACTTAAAGAAACAAGTACGAAACTTGAACACTTCTTTAAGAATTCAATGGAAACAACCGAGCAAATTCTTGATTCAGTTATGATGCAAATGCCTACAAAATCGGAATTATTAAGGATAGATTCGATACTACGTAATAATATACCTCACAATTCCGGCAAAGGAAAAAATCACTGATTTTTTGGAGTGTTAAAAATATAGTTCGCCTCTCGGTCACCACGACCGAGGGGCATTTTTTATCCGGAATGCTATGACACCATTTTTCAATAAGGCTGTTTCCGATCTTTATGCCCCCTGTAGTAGATTTCCTAACTCTTACCCTTTCCTATGTTTAATGGAGGCGGGGAATTTGGATAGGATGGAGAAAAGTATTATATTTGCAGGGAATTAATGATTATGGAAGAGACGAAGATAAAATATCCGATTGGGCAGCAAGATTTCAAATCTTTACGCAATCATGGATGTGTCTATATCGACAAGACCCCGTTCTTCAAAAAGATCATCGATGACGGGAGACAATATATATCCCTTGCCAGACCTCGCAGGTTTGGCAAAAGTCTCTTCCTGTCTACTCTTAAGTATTTCTTCGAAGGAGAAAGAGAACTTTTCAAAGGGCTTTTCATCGACTCCATCGACTGGAATTGGGAATCTTACCCTGTGCTACGTCTTGATCTGAATACTGACAGCTATTCAGAACCCGTACATCTTGACAGTCTGCTTGACAATATTTTCAAGAAATGGGAAAAAGAATATGAGGTAAAGGAGATAGGCGGTTCATTAGCGACCCGGTTTCAGAATATAATAGAAGTTGCTCATCTGAAGACCGGACGGTAAGTTGTGATTCTCGTAGATGAATACGACAAACCCCTCGTTGCAAACATCAACAACAAGGAAAACATCGAGCATTACCGAAGTAAGCTTTCCTCCGTGTATTCTAACTTTAAGAGTTCGGCCGAGCACATATGGATAGTATTCTTGACCGGGGTAAGCCGTTTTAGCAAGCTTAGTGTATTCTCCGATCTCAATAACATCAGTGATATTACTTTTGAGGATGCATATGCAGATATATGCGGCATCACGGAACGCGAGATGCTTGATAACCTGAAGCCAGGTATCGACAAACTTGCAGAAAAAAACGGGATCAGCAACGAGGAGGTTTGTCAGGAGCTTAAACGGAACTATGACGGCTATCGTTTCTCTGAGAACGGAAGCGACATCTACAATCCCTGGTCTCTTCTGAATGCAATGAGCTACACCAAGATCGCTAATTTCTGGAACGATACAGGGATGCCAAGGATTATAACCGAGACACTAAAAAGGGTGCATGCGGACCTGAAGGCTATGTTTGACAGCTACTGCACTGACGACGATCTGAAAGGTCTTGATTTGCTGACACCTCAACCTCTGGCTCTATTGTATCAGACTGGCTATCTTACCAT
>JAIDUH010000199.1 GCA_029060285.1 Muribaculaceae bacterium
TGCAGTGCGAAGAAATGACCTGCCATGGCGTCGCAGAGCCAGTAGCGAGCTTCGGGCTGAACCATCCAGTGTTTCCAGCGGCGTCCTTCGTTGAAGCTCCAGGCGTTGAAGTTTCCGGAGACGTCGATGCTCCAGCGTGGAGCTACGCGCAACTCAGCACCGAGGTTTATGGTGGCGGTGGCGTCGTAGAGGATATTGGTCTTGATGCCGAAACCGCTGGCATATGAAGTAAGCGATCCACACATCAACGCTAAGGAGCTCAGGGCAATAGTGATGAGTCTTCTATGTTTGCTACAGGAAAGAAATTTGATGCGGTCGAACATTAGATAGTCGTAAAATCCGCCTGTCCGATTCCCCTAAGATAGGCCAATACAAAAAAAGCGTGGGAACCTGTCTCGTTGCTATCTTAGGATTGAGGCCTTCGCATTGCCCTTCAGAATAAGATAGCAACAGTGAAGCCCACGCAAAATATGAAACGGTGTACACCAGAGGCATCGCGCTCACGCGCTCTGCCTCCGTTAAGTACACGGTCGTTCATAACCATGCGGCGTCTACTGCTGCAGATTCTTGGTTCTGAATAGAAGTTTGCGAAGTTTCAATCCACAAGAATCGCGCTAAGTACGCTTATAAAAAATACCCAACCCACTAACCCTTGATGGGCTTCACGAATTGAATACGCAAATTTAATAAAAATTTTATTTCCTGCAAATTTTTTTAACATATTTTTTTTGGAGAGTATAATTTGGAGAGATTTATGCAAGTAAACAGCAGGCATGGAGAGTGCTCGCTACTCTTGTTTTGACGTTAAATGACGCACTCGGAGAGTGCTCGCTACTCTTGTTAAAGTCAGAGGGGAGGCATTCCTGCCTCCCCTCCTTATTGTGATGATGGGATTTTGTCAGACGGGGTTTAGGCCGCGGCGACGCCATTCGGGGAGGGCGTTGTAGTCGCGGGCTATGTGGTTGGCTAAGACTACGGCTTTGGAGATGTGGTCGCAGATGTTCTTTTCGCCTATCAGGTTGACTATGTCAGACTTTTCGAGAGCTTCCCTCACTCCAGGCTGGACTCCGGAAAGCACTATCTGGATGCCTTCGTTCTGGGAGGAGCGGATTAGAGTCTCCAGGTTGTGGATAGCGGTGGAGTCAATGAAGGGGACCCTACGCATGCGGATGATGCGCACAAGGGGTTTTTCTTTCATCGAGGATCGCATCATCTCATCGAATTTAGTAGCGATTCCGAAGAAGAATGGACCGGAAATCTCATATACGGACACTCCTTTTTCCACATTGAGGACTTCATGGGCATTGACCTCGGTGCCTTCAGCTATGTCGAGTTTCTTGCCATATACCTTGATCTCAGCATTCTCCGTCACACGGCGAAGGAACAGCAGCATCGCGAGGAGAAGACCGATTTCGATGGCAATTGTCAAGTCGAAAATGATAGTGAGGAACATGGTCACCAGCAACACCGAGAAGTCGCCCTTGGGATTGTGGGATATTGCCACGACCGTGCGCCACCCACTCATATTATACGCCACCACCATCAACACTCCGGCAAGACATGCCATAGGCACAAGGTTGATGAGGGGCATGAGGAACAAATATATAAGGAGTAACACCACGGAGTGGATCATGCCAGCCAACGGTGTGCGACCTCCGTTGGTGATATTAGTCATCGTGCGTGCGATTGCGCCGGTGACAGGTATGCCTCCGAACAGTGGGACCACGATGTTGGCTATGCCTTGGCCGAAGAGCTCGGTGTTGGAGTTGGTGCGTGAACCTGTGATGCCGTCGGCCACTGTGGCAGAAAGAAGAGATTCTATGGCGCCAAGCATAGCGATGGTGAAGGCTGAGGGAAGGAGGGCGTTGATGGTAGCCATGTCTACGGCAAAGCCATGAGGGACAGGGAACTCCGCTTTCATGTCACCAAAACGGTCGCCGATGGTCTCGACATGGAAATCGGGAACGAACATACCCATGATCCAGCAGCCGGCAGTCACCAATATAATGGCGATGAGGGCTCCGGGGAGTTTTTTGGAAATCTTGGGAGTGAGCGTGATGATGAGAAGAGAGACGACACCTACCGCGAAGGTCAGCCAGTTGACATGTGAGAAATTCCGGAGGAGCACACCCCACTTGGAGATGAAATCTCCAGGAAGGTCCTTAAGACCAAGTCCGAAGAAATCGTTTATCTGGGTGGAGAAGATGGTGATGGCGATACCGGCTGTGAAGCCAACCACGATGGGATAGGGTATGAACTTTATGACTGTGCCGAGCCGGAAGAGTCCCATGAGGAGGAGGATGAGACCTGCCATTATAGTGGCAACGCAGAGTCCGGAGATGCCAAACTGCTGGATGATGCTATATACAATGACGATGAAGGCACCTGTGGGACCGCCGATCTGGACGGAGTTACCCCCGAGGGCAGAGACGAGAAAACCACCGATGATGGCCGTGATGAGACCTACGGATGGAGAGACACCGGAGGCGATGGCAAAAGCAATGGCGAGAGGGAGCGCCACGATGCCTACCACTATTCCGGCGATGATGTCGGATTTAAGGCGGGCTGCGTCGTAGCCTTTCCACATCGAAAAGGCTTTCGGGTGGAAATCAATCTTTTTTAATAATGCGGAATTCATAGTGCTATTTTTTACCTTTAGAAACTTCTTATTTTGGGCGGCGTCCGGACGCGGGGGGACGCACCCGGAGAGTGCTGACTACTCCGGGGAGGCTTGGGAGGGGCCCTACCGGATTATTTTTTCAGGTGGGCAGCGTAGGCGAAAATACGGTCGAAGATGCGGCGGTCGAGGTCGGTCAGGGAGCGTCCTCGGCGTGCCATCACGCGTTCGGCTATTGTCAGGAAGCGCTTCATGGGGACGTCGGCGAAGCCTCCGTTGGCACTTCCTTCCAGGAAACTGGGAACAAAGACCCTCGGGAAACCGGCTCCGTAGATGTTGACACCTACCCCGATCACGGTGGCCGTGTTGAGCATTACGTTTACTCCGAGCTTGGAATGATCGCCTATGATGGGACCGCAGAACTGCAGGTCGGTGCGTGCAAATGAATGCAGACGATAGTTCCACAGACGGATCTTGGAGTAGTCGTTCTTGAGGTTTGAGCAGTTGACTCCGGCGCCGATATTGCACCACTCCCCTACTACGGCATTTCCGAGATAACCGTCGTGGGCTTTGTTGGAATATCCGAAGATGACAGAGTTATCTACTTCTCCGCCTACCTTGACGTAGGGACCGAAAGTGCTTCCACCATACAGCTTAGCGCCCATGCGAGCTTTGGAATGGTCGCAGAAAGCGATCGGACCTCTCACACAGCATCCTTCCATGACGGCGGCATCCTTTCCTATATATACAGGACCCTCCTTGAGATTGAAAATTGCGCCCTCCACTTCGGCTCCTTCTTCAATGAAGATCATCGGCATGCCGTCTTTGTCGGTCATTTCCCCTATGACATGGTTGGAGGATGGAAGAGGACGGGATTGACGGTCGGCGATGATGCGACGATAGTCTTCCACAAGGACTTCGGGATTGAGGATGAAGACATCGTAGACATTGCGGAGGCGACGGAGATCTTCTTCAAAGATATCGTCAAACTTACGGTCTTCAAGGTCTTTCCAACCGCCTCGGAAAGCGAGGGGGCGATCTCCGGAGACGATGGCCTGCCCTTTTTTGAGTGAGACGATCCTTGCCGCCATGTCGACATCGGGGATAACTGCGCCGGAGACGAAAAGCATTTCCTCGGTGGCATCATCGGGCTGGCCGAAGCGTTCGCGGAGGAAATCTACCGGCAGGGCGTAGATTTCGGCATCGGGGAGGAAGGTTTCCCATTTTTGGCGAATGGTGGTGATACCTACGCGGAAGTCGCAGATGGGACGGGTGAAAGAAAGAGGGAGGAGATCGAAGTGATCATCCTGATTGTCGAAGAGGATAATTTTCATATTAATGCATAATTCATAATGCTGAATGCATAATTGTTTTGGAATGCAAAATTAGTTAAAAAAAATGAAAATTGCAAATTGGGGGGACTATAGGGGCAATAGAGGCTTTAGGGGCTATAAGGGCTATAA
>JAIDUH010000002.1 GCA_029060285.1 Muribaculaceae bacterium
TTCCATCCCATCCTGTGGGAATGTCAAATGCTAAGGTGATTGTTTCTGCATCGCATTCTCCGGTGACGCTGAATACGTGGGTTGTCTCGTCGATAAGTTGCCTTACTTTGACGCCCGGAAGTTCTTTCTCTCCGTTAAGAGTGTAATTCAGTTCACTCGGAAGAGCGGGGTCATCATCGCCAGGCACATCGGGACCATCGGCCTTCTTTACATCGAAAATGACGTCAATGTTGATCATATAGACATCCTCACCTTTTACTAAGTAAGCCGAAGCTCTCCACTCTTCTCCGTCTACAGGTAAGGTTATAGTGTTGCCGGGTGTAAGCCATCCAGCAAATGAAAGTGGCATCCAGTAGTCATCTCCCTCTTTTGCCGGTGCTTTTGATTTAAGGGGATTTATTTCTTCTGATGCTCCGTCATAATCTGAATAAGTCAACATGCTGTCCCAACCTTCAGGGGTTGCCATGTTGATGGTGATTTCATTAGCTTCGCATTCTCCGGTCACTGTTACAGTCAGATAGTCATCTCCGACATACGGTTCCATCGTTTGAGTGACTGTAACTCCGGCAAGCTCTTTCTCTCCGTTTAATGTGATGTTGAGCGATTCTGGATACTCAGGCATTTCTGTCGGTGGGGTGACAGGCTGATCATCTCCGGATCCCCCGACTTTCGAAACATTCATCTCAATGTCGATGGAATTGCTCCAGAAAGAGTCTCCTTTCACCAAATAGATTGTGCCAAAGTTGTCTTTCCCATCTACAGGGAAGTTGAAGGAATTTCCTTTTTTAAAGTTCTTGTCGATCCTGTTGATCGGTAGCCAGAGGTCTCCACTTCTTGTCGTGAACGGTGAGTTTCCTCCGTCGAGCAATAGATCTATCAATGCATAATCCCAACCTTCAGGAGTCACAAAGTCCATTGTAAGGGCATCTGCATCGCATTCTCCTGTGATTTTGATTGTCAGAAGTGGCGCTCCATCGTATTGGGTTATTGTCTGGCTGACATTTACTCCGGATAGCTCTTTCTCACCGTTCAAGGTGAAATTAAGCTCACTCGGATAGGTCGCCTCCTCTTGAGCTATAGCCATTGCAGCTCCCGCTGCAAGTGCCATACATGAAAGTAAAACTTTTTTCATGAGCTTGTAAATTATGTTATTTAAATCTGTTTATTGTTGCAAAATTAATAAAAATATTTAGATTTTGCTAATTTAGTATAGTTTTTTTTCAGAAGTATTTTAACTTATTTCTTTTTTGATTTAAATTTCGCTTTTTATTACATACGGATTCGCACTTCCTTAGCGCTATTTTGACAACTTCATTTGCTAAAAAAAATTATCATTTTTATAATTTTTACCTTATTTCTTATATAAATTACATATTTCTCATCAATAATTTGGTGTTAATGTAATATTTTATTAATTTTGTGATGTATTCAAATATTTTTTATCAGAATTTTGACTCAGTCTCTGGTAAAAGCTCTTATGATTGGTTATTTGAATTCGTAAATGTGTTTAAACGACGTCATTTATTGTAGTGTTAAATATGAAAAAATTATTTACTTTTTGTTTTGCGGTTGCACTTGGTGCTTCCGTTTATGCAGAGGAAATAAAAGTTCTCAGTGTCGGATCGTCAATTTATGATTCTCTGTATTATCAGCTCTACGGAGAAGCAATTTCAGCCGACGGCAGATATGTTTGTGGTTCTGTCAATTTTGGTGTGGGTCTTTTTGTTGCAGATGCTGTATCTGGAGAGGTAAAATATCAGAACCCGGATATGGAGACGGAAGGCTGCGAGCTTAGAGGTGTAAGTAATACGGGAATTGCTACCGGGTTTACCATGTATGGTGTCACATATTCTTTTGAAGAAGATAAGATTGTTGACTTGGAAGGTCCTGTAAATACAAGAGGAGTCCTGGGTGAAAGCGTGACTAATGACGGGGAAATACTCGTTGGCTCCATTCTTGCAAGTAGCACTCAAGCTGCTTATTCAAAGAATGGAGGTGCATGGACAAGACTTCCTCTTCCCCCGGTTGAGGAAATCCTGCAGTTATATCCAAGCGTTCCTGATGCATCTGCTGCTAAGAAAGTGAGTGGTGACGGTAAGGTGATATTGGGATTTATTGCTGACTTCGGTGTTCCTTGCGTATGGACTTTGAATGACAACGGTGAATATGAGGCTGATCTCTTTCCGTTAAGATTCCTGAAACTTACTGATGCTGATCTTAATGATGATAAAAAGCCTTTGTCGGGAGTATCTGCCCATTTCCTTCATATTAGCAACAATGGTCGTTATGTTGCGTTGAGAGGTTTTATTCCCAAAAATGAAGATGAATATACGCCGGTGGCTTTAGTTTATGACACTCAGGATAAATCAATTAGGGTGTATCCGGAAGTGCAGGAGATAGATGCTCTGGGCTTGGGACTCTTCCCTTTGGGAATAGCTGACGACGGCACATTTATTGGGACTGTTGGGGCGCCGTCCTTTGATTCTTGTGGTAGCTTCATTATGAAAGCCGGGAAGACTCAAGCTGAAATGTTTGTTGACGCTTTCCCGAAATTTGATGATAGATACGGTCCTTCTGATCTTTATGGATTTAATATTCCTACGGGTATTACAGCTGATGGCAGATACATATTGGGCTACACATATTATTCTGAAGATTATGATGATCCCGACATTCCGGCATATTATGAGACATATATTTTAGACCGTGGTGAAGATGCTGCGGTTGGTAATGTCTCTGTTGAGAATAATTCTCCGGCCATATATTCTATTGATGGCAGAAGCTTGAAAGAAATGACTAAGGGCATCAATATTATACGCAACTCTGATGGCTCTGTAAGAAAAGTGATGGTAAAATAATAAAAATTAAATATGATTATGATGAATAAATTAATGGCGTTGTCCGTTGCGCTCGCTCTCTCCACTCCGCTGTATGCCGATGGTCTCAAGGTCCTCAAATGCAGCGAAGATGGCATCCCCGGACAGACAGAACCTGCACTGATGGGGTTTTCCATTTCTGCCAACGGAAAATATATTTGTGGTGCGATTGAGTCGGCTTCAGGCATCTTCCTTGCTGATACTCAGAACGGCGAAGTGAAATGGAAACTTGCTGATGAATCTGGTGGAGAATTGCGTGGCACGATAATACAGGGCTGGCTATTGGCTATATGGATGCAGATGCTGTCTTGACTCCATTCGAATCAATGGATATGGAAGTATTGAAGGCTCCTTCCGATGTCAGGAACTTTCTTGGTGAGTCCTTGTCTAACGATGGAAGTGTGTTGGTTGGCTCATTTACTGAACAGTCATTCAATACTGCGGCTGCTTACTATAGCAAAGATTCCGGATGGCAAGCTCTTCCGATGCCTTCCGATGCTCAAATCGGAAACCTTAAGGATCATTTTAATGAGATGTCTGCTGCTAAAATTGTCAGTGGTGACGGTAAGGTTATTTTGGGCCATCTTGGTAGCTTTGCATATCCTGTTGTCTGGAAAATGAATGATGCCGGGGTCTATGAACCGGACTTTTTCCCTGCCCGTTTTGTCAAGGTTACTGATGAAGATGTCTCGGACGACACAAAACCTCTCCTTGGCTTGGCTGCTTTCTACACTGCCATGAGCAATAATGGTAAATACGTCGGCGCTGTCGCTACTGTCAGTGATGAATATGGAGGCTATCGTCTTGTTCCGGTTATATATAACACTGAAGATAAGACATTAAAGATCTATAATGAGCATCAGGCAATCGACGAATATGGTTTGGGACTTTATCCAAGGGCTATTGCCGACGACGGCACATTTATTGGAATGATAGGTGTCTCTATAATAAATGGTAATGGATGTTTCATCATGAAGGCTGGTTCGGAAGTAGCCGAACGCTTTGTTAATGTCTTTCCTGCATATTCTAAGAAATTTGGTGAATGTGATGAAGTCGGATTCTGCGTCCCCACAGGAATTTCTGCTGATGGCTCGAAGATTTTAGGCTATGCATATTATAGCGACGATTTATACGAAGGAGATGCTCCCGCCTATTATACTACTTTCATTATAGAAGCTGATGAAAGCGGAGTTGAGGAAATCCATTCTTCTCCTGTGCAGGGGCAGTTCGATGCTGTTTATTCTATCGATGGCAGAATGTTGCGTGGAATGACTAAGGGCTTGAACATTGTGCGTAATGCTGATGGCTCAGTAAGTAAGGTTCTCAAGAAATAGTTCCCGGAAACAACTTCGATGATACAATCAAGGCGTGGATTGATCCACGCCTTGATTTTTATTCATACTTTGACTAATACTGCCGCCCTCCCTTCTGAGAAGGGCTTTGCTTGGACGAACGTTTTCCTGAAGACAAATTTCCCATCTTTATCTGCGTAGCCGAATTTCTTCCCCTTGGGGGTTGGATATGGTTCTTCTAATGGCACTGAGTCGTCCGCCATATTTTCTGGCTCTGCATCTCCCACTTTTTTCCCTTCGCGATCAATGTATTTCCATACATCGTCGAGCATCACCTTTGCCTTTCCATCATGGAATGGCCCCGCATACTGATATTGCGGTTCGATTACAAATTTCCCTTCCGGATCGATATATCCTCTCGCCCAATCCACATTGACACACGCAAGGCCCTCATGGAAGTTGCGTGCAGAATGGAATCTTGGTTCTATTACCATTTCCCCCTCCTTATTAATATATCCCCATAGTAGTTCTTTTCCCATAATTCTGAATATTTATGGTTATAACATACTCATACCCATAATTGTTGAATTGGTCAAGTCCTCAAATTTTGGCCTGTGTCTATTCTACCATGAAGTCAAGGCTCTGTAAGTCTTTGTCGCGGGATGATGTGCCATACAGTATCTGATAACGTCCGGCGCGAGGAGAAAGCTCATCGATCGACGGGTCATAATATTCAAATGCCTCTCCGTCAAGGGTGATCTTCACATTCCCTTTCTCTCCCTCTTTCAGTGCTATCTTCTTAAATCCCTTAAGCGACTTTATTGGAGCTTCTGGATAGTCAAGCGCCTTTACATATACTTGGATTGTCTCTGTTCCTTTCCGTTTCCCTGTATTTGTCACTGGTACGGTAAGTGTGACGCTGTCGTCAGTTTTCATTGATTTCTTAGATAGCTTACCTTTGCCTACTTCAAAATCTGTGTATGATAATCCTTCTCCAAAGGCATACATTGGCTCTCCTTTGAAATAGCGGTATGTGCGGTTGTCCATATTGTAGTCTAAGAAGTCGGGCAGGTCATCGTTGCTTCGGTAGAATGTCACTGGAAGCTTACCACCTGGATTGTAGTCCCCGAAGATGACTTCTGCGAGTGCCTTGGAGCCTCCCTGACCCGGATACCAAGCCTGGATTAATGCGTCATAACTGTCTTCTACGCTTCCGAAGGCAATCGCCGAGCCTGAACAGTTTACGTATACAACGGGTTTGCCGGTAGCTCGCATTGCCTTGAGTAGTTTCTGTTGGATCTTTGGGAGTTCTATGTCAGCCTTGTCGCCCCCTTCGCCTTCCATTTGGGCTGAGATGCCTCCGATGATAATGATGGCGTCCATGTCTTTCATCTCTGAGGCAAGGTCGTTGAATTCTACGGGCTTGCGCTCGCAAATGTCTCCGCGGAGTAATGCGAAGTTGCCGTTGCCATGTTTGTATTCTATCACCACTTCATATTCTTCCCCCTCTTTGACGGGGAATGACTTGTATTCAGGCTTTCGGTTGAATCCAAATCCTCGCCGTCCGCCGGGTGCAGCATCTTCCACAGTCTGTCCGTTCACTTTGAGAGTGTAACCGTTGTCTGTAGAAAGAGTATATTTCATGTCCCCTGTGAATGTTGGTTTGATTGTGCCGGACATACGTACGGAAAGGGTGTCTTTGCTGATTCCCTCAGCAAAACCCCAAGCTCCGAATGTGCTGAAATTGATGTCCTTATAATAATCGGTCCGATCCGGGCTTCCGCTAAGTGAGTTATTGTTGAAGAATTCTACCAAGATTCCTTTGCCGTCGTTGAAATCCCCTAAATGAGGGATGGTGGCGTATTCATCGTCAAGTTCGCAGGCTTTCCGGTATAGGATTTTGGCATCCGGAAGTGCATTGCGTATACCCTCAAGAAGGGAATGGGCATGTTCCTCTGTGGGCTTGCCCCCATAATTGCCGTTGAGAAGTTCTATGTCGTCGGCATTCGGGCCTACCACTGCTAAATTCTTGACGCTCTTGGAAAGCGGCAATGTACCGTTGTTTTTTAGAAGCACCATTGATTCGCGCGCCGCCTGTGTGGCGAGTTGGTCGAAGGTTTCGCTGCTTATTGTTTCCGGTCCGAGATGTGCCCAGGGAAGCATTTCGGCAGGATCGAACATGCCTAACTCGAATCTCCCTTTTAGTGTCTTGCGCAGGTGCCCGTCGAGGGTAGATTCGTCGATCAGTCCTTTATCGAGAGCTTCTGTTAGCACCATGAATACTTTTCCGCATTCAAGGTCTGTGCCATTGAGCACTGCGTCCACCGATGCGCTGAGCGGATCGGGATGTGTCTCATGTTGTCCTTTGGTATAATAGTTGTTGATTGCATCGCAGTCAGTGAGCACTATGGCGTCATAGCCCCATTTGCGGCGAAGTATATCGATTAGCAGACGGTCGCTGCTGCAGCATGGCACGCCTTCATAGCGGTTGTAGGCGCACATCACCTCCCTGACATTTCCTTTTTTTACCAATGCCTTGAATGCAGGCAGATATGTTTCCCAAAGGTCGCGCTGGGAGACGGAGGCATTGTAGGTATGGCGAAGGGGTTCCGGACCGCTGTGTACTGCGTAATGCTTCGCGCAGGCATGGGTTTTGAAGTAGCGGTCATCATTCCCTTGCATGCCAAGCACTGTCTGCACTCCGAGCACTGCATTCATGAAGGGATCTTCTCCGCAGGTCTCTTGTCCACGTCCCCAGCGTGGGTCGCGGAAGATATTGACGTTCGGACACCAGAATGTGAGTTCTGGGTTGCCCGGATAGTAGATCACTCCCATCGGCACGTTGAAGACATTATGGTCCGAACGGTTCCAGTTGGCACGGGCCTCATCCGACACTGCGGAGAAAACGTCGTAAAATAGCTTGTCGTTGAAGGATGCCGCCATTCCGATGGGCTGTGGGAACACAGTGTAATTATCTTGTCTCACTCCGTGGCATGCCTCACTCCACCAGTTGTAGGAGGGTATGCCAAGACGGTCTACGGATATTGACTTGTTCATCATCAGGCCTACCTTCTCTTCCGGAGTGAGCAGGGAAATCAGATTCTCTGTCCTTTCCTCGTTCGAGAGATTGGGATTTTGGAAAGGATATTCATATCCGTCGTTGGTAGAATGACCATTTTCTGTGATGTCTGCTTCCAAAGATAGTGCTCCCAGGGTATTCCCTTCTGTGTCTATAAGTTCTACACTTCTATATGTCTTGCCCAAAGATTCGGTTGGTGAAAGGCTCACCATTACTTTGACCTGTTCCCCCGGAGCGATGTAGTCAGATGGATAAAATGCCTGGATACATTCGCAACTCGGTTTGGATTCTCCTATTTTCACTGCTTTGTCGGAGATATTCTTCATTTTAAAGGTATGGCATACCGTGCCTTGCTGAGGATTGACTTTCCCCATGTCCCATTCGTAGGTGTCAAACTTGACGGGACTTTTATGCGTCTTTGCAGCCAATGGGGATGCTGTCAGCAGCATCCCTAATGCTAAAACTTGTAATTTCTTCATGTCTGTGTTGTTATTGTGTTTTTATGGTTAGATTCTATTTTCCGTCCCCTTTTCTTATTTCATCCTTTCTTTCCTCCCTTGCCTTTTGTCTTTAGCTTTTTGTCTTCTACAAGATACATTCCATCATCGTCTTCATTGTCCCCATTCCCATGGCCTCATAAAACTTCAGGGCTCCGGGATTGCAACTCCACACATTGAGAGTCACATTGTAAAAACCTTCTTCTTTGGCATATTTTTTCACATATTCATAAAGTTGCTTGCCCACATGCTGTCCTCTTCGATTCTCATCGACACAAAGATCGTCTATATATAGGGTCTTGATAGGGCGAAGATTGACCGAACCGGAGTGATCCTCAACTATACAGAAACAATATCCTGCTAATTTCCCCTGATCGTCTATGCCTACAAATACCGGGGTCTGGGGATTCTGTATTATCTTGCTGAGCTCCTCGTGATCATATTTGGTAAGACCCGAAATGAAAATATCGGGTCTCCCGTTTGCGTGAATATCGTTTACTTGATGGAGGAGATCCATGATCCCCTCCATATCTATTTTTTCAGCTTTCCTTATTTCCATATTTTATTTTATTTCCATATTTTATTCTCATCTACTCACTTATCGAGAGTCCGTAATATCATTTCTGATTGTCGATATCTTGAAGAAGCGTTGACACTGCTGTCTCCAATTGGCGGTCATGTCCATTGGCAATGTCTTCCGGAGAATTTGCAACCTTGACATCGGGCTCCAATTGGGTGTTCTCCAATACAGTCCCGTCTTCAGTGCGGAATGCTACTACTGGGACGCCAAAGATAAAATTCGGATTTTGCAAATCGATCCAGTTCACACTCGACATCGTGCCCGGAACCGGCATGCCTATAAGCTTACCGAGATTCTTATGTTTATACACCCAGGGTGTGCCGTGTGCGTTCGAGTAGTTTGCCTCGCAAATGAGCATGATGCTTGGTTTGTTCCATCTACGTGATGGCATTTCTGATGATTTGTTGCCATGTATCTCCTGGGTCAGATACTTTTCTCCACTGAAAAGCACTTCAATATCCTCATGCAGGCGTCCGCCGCCATTCCAGCGGGTATCTATTACGATTCCCTCCTTATCCACATACTCGCCAAGCAATTTTGCATATATTTTGCGGAAGGAATCATCATCCATCGACTTGATATGCACATACCCGAGTCTGCCGCCGGAAAGACTGTCCACTTCGTGTTCACGACCCTTTACCCAGCGATTGTATAGAAGGGAGTTCATGGCAGATGATGTGATGGGGAGCACTACTTCATCCCATTTTTCTCCCGTAGAAGGACGATTGAATGAAACGAGAGTCTTCTTTCTTGTTATGTTATTGAGTGATTTGGCCCAATCTGCTTTTGATTTGATTGATTCTCCGTTGATGGCAGTGACTATGTCCCCGGCTTTCACTTTTGAAGTGGCTCTGTCAAACGGTCCTCCTGCTACAACTTCTTCAATTTTCAGACCATCAGATGGCACCTTGAGATTGAATATCAAGCCCAATGATGCAGTGGGATCAGCATTTCCTGAAGGATAGTACCGTCCTCCTGAATGTGACACGTTCAGCTCTCCGAGCAATTCACTGAGAAGCGCCGCGAAGTCATAGCCATTGTTTATATGAGGTAAAAAGCGTCGGTAGTTTTCCACATAGCTTTCCCAATCGATAGGCATATCCGGAAGATAGAAGCGTTCACGGGCTTCGGTTTCTACATAGTTGAGCATTGCTTCTCTTTCGGCTGCTTCATCTATCTTCATGGAAGTGGAAGTGGTGACATTGCTTAAGCTTTTGTCTTTTGGTGAGAATTTTTTTACATTTCTCCCGATGAGGAAGATGTTCCCCTCTTTGTCTCCCTTCATTTGAGAATTTTTTGCTCCCAATTTTTTCAACAGCGATACATCTCCTTTTCTGAGGTCTTTTTCCCAAAGGTCAAAACCATCTTCAAATTTTGAAAGATAGTATAGTTTTTCTCCGTCTTGTGAGAGGATGTAGTCGCCAAGATCGGAGGAATTCGGAGTGAGTCGTACGATTCTGTCAGCCAACCCCTCTCGGTCTATTACGATATCTTTCGTCTTATCCTCCTTATTCTCTCCTTTTGCATCACTTTTTTTCTTGTCTTTCTTTTTGGAATCTTTCTTTGAGTCTGATTCCTTTTCGGCATCTTTTTTCTGTTGTTTCTCCACTTCTTTCAGTAGGGCGTAATCCTCTTCCGACAGCCGGAACTTGTCGTACGCTTCCTGATTCAGGAATGCCATCATGACGTCCATTTCTGATCCCCAGGATGCATGGTTTCTCATACCGTATCGTTCTGAAGCAAATATAAGTGCATTGCCGTCTTCGCTCCATCTCGGCTCCTGGTCGAAGTAGCCTGTTCTGGTTACCGGGATAAATTCTCCTGTCTGAGTGTCTATTATGGAAATGTCGCCATAAGGTTCGTGCATGGGGTTCATCACTTCCAAGGCAATTAGGCGGCTGTCGGGAGCCCAGTATACAGGGAATCCTCCTGAGCGGTAATTGCTGATCCGACCTCCATCAAGTGCCTTCACTGACTTTGTGCCAAGATCCATCACTTTTAGATTGTTGCGGTTCTCGACAAATGCCATTTTCTTACCGTCAGGAGATATTTGTGCATATCCTCTTTCTTGTCCGTCATCCGGGAAGAGGGCTGTTTCCTCGATTAAGGTGGCATTTGAAAAATTGGGATCATCTTTTCTTACTATTGTAGCTTTGTAGATGTTCGACTTGCCGTTTCGAAGTGAACTGTAGTAAAGTGTTCTTCCGTCACTCCCCCAAGATAAGTTGCTTTCAAGCGCGGGTGTATGGGTGATCTGTTTTACTGAAGGATATTCTGTAGAAGTGACGAATACTTCACCCCTGTTGATGAATGCTACTTGTTTCCCGTCGGGGGAGGGGAGTGCCTCATCTACTGACGACACTGCGACATTGACAGGCTCATCGGCTGAGTCATCTGTCACGGTGATTGAAAGAGGTGTAGGTTTCCCTCCGGCATTCATTGTATATAGCTCTCCGTTGTAGGTGAATGCCATCTTGTCGTCGTTGGAAATGCTTAAGAATCTGACAGGATGATTCTTGAAGTCTGTGATAGCCTTTGGTGTTGACTTTGGTGAATTTAATGGCATTGCATAGACATTGAATGATCCGCCGTCTCGTTCGCTTAGGAAATAGAGATTCCCGTTGCGTGATGCAGCCGGTGATCTGTCTTCTCCTGCATGGTCTGTCAAATTCGTATGTTTGCCCGTGGTTGGGTCAAAAATCCAAATGTCTCGAGTCACGGATGAAGTATGGTGTTTACGCCACTTGTCTTCCATTCCCTTCACGTCCTCATAAAGGATTTTTCCGTCCGGGAGCACTGTAAGAGAGGTTGCTGGGGTCGGAAGCACCTGGTGCAAGTTGCTTCCGTCAGTGGAGATGGCATAAAGTTCTGTGAGTCTGCCCGTTGGAAAAGAGGGGCTTATGGCAGGATCTTGGATTACCGATGAGAAATAGATCTCCTTACCGTCTGGAGAGAAAGCCTCAGCCATTTCAGAGCCTGAATTATAGGTGAGTCTTTTTTCCGCTCCGCCGTTGGCTGGCATGATATATAGATCCATGCTGCCATTGCGATCGGTCGAAAATGCTATGAGCTTTCCATCCGGACTCCATATTGGATTTGATTCGTATGAAGGGTTAAACGTCAGTCGTGTAGCTTCGCCTCCATTGGAAGGCACAGAATAAATGTCACCCTTATATGAAAAAGCGATTTTTTGACCGTCAGGTGAGATTTTCACATCTCGCACCCACAGAGGATTGATCGGATAAGCAGCAAAAGCAGTAAAAGCAACAGCTGCCGTCAATAGCATTCTATTCTTCATGATATATAGTTTTTCAGTTTTTATGATGACAAAGATAATAAATAAAACTGAAACCCACAAATCCCCCCAATTTTTAACATCTACTCATACACGGCTCTTTCATTCAGCGTCTCTCTCTTCCAAAAGCACATGATTGTGGTGCGAACGCAGTGAGCACATTCCTCCCTCCCCCTACACGGCTCTTTCATTCAGCGTCTCTCTTCCAAAAGCACATGATTGTGGTGCGAACGCAGTGAGCACATTCCTCCATGCGAACTCAGCATGAGGCGGCCATCGGAAAGACATCATAAATGAAAGAGCCATGCTCCCCCTACATGTCTTTCATAGTTCATGATCAATACTCCACCTCCTCTTCTGCTGCAATATTAAAATCATCAGGATAATCATCATATTGCCTGATCTTTTTCTTCCTGATCCGTTTAAGTTTATAGGCTCTTGTCCCGGAGACAATCTCATCATATAGCCTTGACAATCGGTCTTCCCTTTGCTCTTTTGTCTTGATCTCACATTCCCAAATCCGAATGACTCTCCATCCGTCAAGCTCCAAATCTACATTGTTGACGTAATCCCGTGCTTGGTTCTTGGCTACCTTTGCCTTCCAGAAATCTATATTGGTTGATGGCAACTTATAATACTTGCACTCCTTATGCCCATGCCAAAAACATCCATCTATGAATACTGCAACTCCGTATTTCTTGAGTACGATATCCGGAGATCCCGGAAGCTTCTTCACGTTGACACGATAACGCAGTCCTCGCGAGAAAAGATACCTACGCACCATCATTTCCGGCTTAGTATCCTTTCCCTTTATCGCAGCCATACAACGGTGTCGCTGCTCTCGACTCATTTTATCTGTCATATGCTCAATTTTTACTTTCTTCACATTATTAACGAAAAAACTCAAATGAAAAGTGTTTTTTGAAGATTATTTCAAAAAAAATTGCACGGATGAAATTTTTTGATTACTTTTGTCTTGAAGTTGTTAAGCAGCTTCCTCGTTAACCATCTAATGATTATACCTGCACATGAAAGACTTGAAAATGTATATCGACGGTAAGTTCGTCGATAGTAAATCCGGTAAATGGATCGACGTTCTTAACCCATCTACAGAAGAAGTCATTGCACGCCAGCCCGAAGGAACAAAAGAAGACGTAGAAGAAGCTCTCGATGCAGCACGTAAGGCGCAGAAAGCTTGGGAGAAAACTCCGGCTATTCAGCGTGCCGATTATCTTCTTAAGATTGCTCAGGGCATACGCGACCGCCGAAATGAATTCATCGAGATTATCATGCGTGAGCAAGGTAAGACTCGCAATTGGGCTACTATTGAAGTTGATGCCACTATCGGCTATTTCGATTATATGGCTACATTCGCTCGTCATATTGAAGGCGAGATAATCCCCAGCGACAATCCTGGAGAAACTATATTTCTTTCTAAGAAACCAATCGGCGTGGTTGCCGGTATTCTTCCTTGGAATTTCCCGTTCTTCCTCATAGCTCGCAAGGCAGGGGCTGCTCTCATAGCCGGCTGCTCCATCGTATTGAAACCCTCTCAGCTTACTCCGGTCAACTGCTGCGTTTTTGCTGAGGTCGTCGACAAAGCTGGTCTTCCTGCTGGTTTGTTCAATGTTGTGACTGGTAAGGGAAGTGAAGTCGGACATTATCTTGCCGCAAGTCCTAAAATCGACATCGTCAGTGTAACTGGTTCGGTTGGTGCGGGAGAAAGCATTATGAAAGATGCCGCTGCTAATATCACCAAGGTGTCGCTCGAACTTGGAGGTAAGGCTCCTGTCATCGTTTTCCCGGATGCTGACCTTGATCTTGCTGCTCAAGCCGTGCTTGATAGCCGTATCGGCAACAATGGTCAGATTTGCAACAATGCTGAGCGTCTGTATGTTCACAAAGACATAAAGGATGCTTTTACAAAGAAACTTCTCGAAAAGTTTGAGGCTGTGAAGGTGGCTGATCCTTTCTCTTCTGATGATGTTGATATGGGTCCCCTTGTGGAAAAGCGTGCTCTCGAAAGTGTTGAGGCTAAGGTGGAGAAGGCTATAGCTCAGGGTGCCAAGGTGCTTTGCGGAGGTCATCGCGTTGGAGAAAAAGGTTATTTCTATGCTGCAACATTGCTCGACGACTGCCGTCAGGATATGGACATAATTCATGAGGAAACTTTTGGTCCGGTTCTCCCGATCGTAGTTTGGGATAGTCTTGACCAGGTGATTGCTTGGGCAAATGATTGCGAATATGGTCTCGCTTCTTCTATATTCACCAATGATATCAACAGTGCTGCCCGTTGCATTCGCGAACTCGAATTCGGCGAGACTTACGTCAACCGTTTCCACTTCGAGGCTATCCAAGGATTCCATGCCGGTGTCAAGAAGAGTGGTATCGGAGGTGCCGATGGTAAGCACGGCGTTGAAGAATATTTGCGTACTCACGTCACATATTTGCAGACTCGTTAATGAAAGTAGGACTTTTTGTACCATGTTATGTAGATGCCCTGTACCCTGAGGTCGGGGTGTCTACTTTTAAGTTATTGCGTAGGCTTGGGGTTGAGGTGGATTATCCTGAAAAGCAGACATGCTGTGGTCAGCCGATGGGTAATGCAGGCTTCCAAGATAAAGCAGGGAAGCTCGTGAAGAGTTTCGATGAGCTTTTCAGAGGATATGACTATGTTGTCGCTCCCTCGGCAAGTTGCACGGCTTATGTCAGGTTTTTCCATCCGAAGATTGCTGGTCATGAATGTGAGGCTGCAGGAAAGACGGTGGATCTCGTGGAATTTCTACATGACATAATCAAGGTGAAATCGCTTCCTGCTAAGTTCCCTCATAAAGTGAGCTTGCACAATAGTTGTCATGGTGTGCGCGAACTTGGACTTTCTTCTCCAACGGAACGTAACGTGCCGAAATATAATAAAATCCGCGATCTTTTGGAGATGGTGGAGGGCATTACTGTCTATGAACCGGAGCGTCCCGACGAATGCTGTGGTTTCGGTGGAATGTTTTCAATTGAAGAACCCGGAGTTTCCACAAAGATGGGGCTCGACAAGCTTCATAGGCATATTGGCACCGGTGCTGAGTTCATAACGGGGCCGGATTCATCGTGTCTGATGCATATGCAAGGTATTGCTGCAAAGCACAGCCTCCCGATCAAATTCATTCATGTCTCGCAAATCTTGACATCTGGCAGCTGATCTTTGATCGTTAATCGTTAATCGTTAATCATTAATCATTAATCATTAATCGTTGATCGTTAATAGTTTATCGATAATGGTTCATCGTTAATCGTTAATAGTTAATCGTTAATAGTTTATCGTTCATCGTTAATCGTTAATCGTTGAAAAAATGAGTACTTTACATGCAAAGAGAGCGAATGAATTCGTAAAAGATACAGAAAAAGTTGATAGGCATGATGCCACATTCTGGTCCGTTCGTGTCAAAAGGGATAAGATGGCGCATGAAGTGCCGGAATGGGAAGATCTCCGTGAGGCTGCGAGCCGGATTAAGAAGCATACGGTGACCCATCTTGCCGACTATCTTGAGAAGTTTGCGCAGAATGCAGAGAGCAATGGAGTGCATGTCCATTGGGCTAAGGATGCTGATGAATACAATGCCATAGTGCTGCAGATTCTCGCTGATCATGGTGTTAAGAAAGTAGTTAAGAGTAAGTCAATGCTGACCGAGGAGTGTGGACTCAACGATAGCTTGATAAAGCATGGCATAGATGTGGTTGAGACTGATCTTGGCGAAAGAATCCTCCAGCTTATGGGTATTCCCCCGAGCCATATCGTGATGCCTGCAATTCATATCACTCGTGAGCAGGTTGCGGAATGTTTTGTCGATAAGGGCATCATTGAGCAAGAGGGTGAGAAGGCTGCCGAAAGCATGCATGGTGACCGTAGGGTGCTTGAAGCGGAAGCCGATCCGACATTCCTTACACGTTGCGCTCGTTTCCACCTCCGTGAAAATTTCATGTCGGCTGATTGTGGTATGACAGGTGCAAATTTCGGCATTGCTGAGACTGGTGATGTTGTGGTGTGTACTAATGAAGGTAATGCTGACATGTCTACATCCATTCCTCCATTGCATATAGTGTCGATGGGTATAGAGAAGCTTATCCCTGACTATGAGTCAATGGCGGTATTCCAGCGTCTGCTTGCACGCAACGGCACTGGGCAACCCACTACTGTCTATACATCACATTTCCGGAAGCCACGTCCCGGACAGGAGATGCATATTGTCCTCGTAGACAATGGTCGCAGTGATATCCTTGGTAATGAAGATCATTGGCAGACATTGAAGTGCATGCGTTGCGGTGCCTGCATGAACACTTGTCCTGTGTATCGCCGTTCAGGTGGATATTCCTATACCTATTTCATTCCGGGACCTATTGGTATCAATCTCGGGATGTTGAAAAATAGTGATGTGAATTTCAATAATTGCTCTGCATGTTCACTCTGCTGTTCTTGCGACAATGTGTGTCCGGTGAAAGTGGATCTTTCGACTCAGATTTATAAATGGAGGCAGCAACTCGATAGCATGCATCATGCGGATCCGATGAAGAAGACCATGTCGGAGGGTATGAAAGTGATGTTTGATCATCCGGGTCTGTATACTGCAGCCTTACATGTTGCGCCGGTTGCCAACTATATGCCTTCATGGATTACAGGCCTGGTTCTTGGTCCGTGGTGTTATGGACATGATATGCCGGTATTCGCGAAAAAGTCCTTCCATCAGCTTTGGAAAAAAGGATTGAAAGATGATGTCTCAAACTCTTCATCCGAAGAAAAATGATTATGATATGGGAACTAAAGAAACTATATTAAGCAAACTTCGCCACAATGTACGGGAGACATACGATAAGCCTGACCTTTCGTTTGCAAAGTTGGAATATTCAGATCCGGTAGCGTCGTTTATTCAGACAGCCACTACTTCAGCTGGAGCTGCTGTCATAGATTTGAAAGATGGCGAAGATATCAATGAGGCGATCCGTAAGGCATATCCAAATGCGAAAGTTATTGCGAGCAATGTGCCGGGGGTGAATGCAGATTTAAATCCTGATGAAGTTGAAACTCCTCAGCAGCTGGACGGAACAGATGTTAGTGTGGTGCAAGGCACTGTTGCATGTGCAGAAAATGCCTGTGTCTGGATTCCTCAGACGATGAAGCAGCGGGCTGAAATTTTTATTTGTCAGTATCTTGTTATTTTAGTAGATAGAAAAAATATCGTCAGCAACATGCATGAAGCTTACTCTCGCATAGAAATGCCCAAGATGGGTTTTGGCTCATTCATCTCAGGTCCGTCAAAGACTGCGGATATTGAGCAAGCTCTCGTATATGGTGCTCAATCATTTTGCGGTGTCACAATAATCATTCGCTAACTCAATAGAATATACTCAGAAGGACGCACTTACTCCCGTGCGTCCTTCCTGCTTTATAAAGTCTGTCTACTGCTCCTCCGGTAATTTCCTGATTATTTTAGCAGGATTCCCGGCTACTACAGTATTGGCAGCCACATCTTTCGTCACGACGCTCCCTGCTCCGATCACACTATTGTCGCCGATGGTGACCCCCGGCAAGATTGTTACGCTTCCCCCTATCCAAACGCTATTGCCTATAGTCACTGGCTCCGCCCATTCCACTCCGGTATTTCTTGCCTTTGCCTCTAATGGATGACAAGCAGTATAAATGCTCACATTAGGGCCAATAAATACATTATCTCCAAATGTCACTGGTGCCTCATCAAGAATCGTGAGGTTGAAATTAGCAAAGAAATTATTGCCGATATGGATATTGCATCCGTAATCGCATCTAAAAGGTCGATTGATATGGAATGTCTCTCCGCAATCCCCAACAATGCTACGGAACAGAGCAATGCGTTCCTCTTTTTTTGATGGGTGCAAATTATTAAACTCCCAAATCTTTTCTCTCGTCTCCTCAAGCCTTCGAATAAACTCCGGATTTACCGCATCATATATCTCCCCTCTGAGCATCTTCCCCCACTCTTCTTCAAATGGCGTTCCTCCTGCATCATAAGTGTCGATAATCCCAACAGGCTGATGCAACACCCAAGCCTTAGGTTTAAAACTCTTCATAAATTCCATAATTTAAGTCTATACTATTACAACTATTGTGCCTTCCCTAAAGTTCAAACTATCCCATCTTCTGCTGCAGATAGCCCCTTCGCCGAGCCGGCAGCCGAAGAAATAAGCAAGACATAAATAATTTGTGTAAATAAATTATTTTTTATAATTTTGCATATAACTCTCAAAAAATACCCACCCCATGATAAAGATGTATGTAATGGATACCTGTCCCGACTGCGAATACGTTAAGAAGCAGGTGGAAGGCAACCCGAACTTTGAGGTAATCGACATAGGCAAGCATGTCAGGAATCTAAAAGAATTTCTAAAACTTCGCGACACGAATCCCGCTTTCGATGAAGCCAAGGAAGTTGATGATCTCGGCATCCCTTGCTATCTGCTTGAAGATGGCACAGTGACCCTCTATTCCAAAGATGTAGGTCTCGAACCCAACCCGGATGCCGAAGGAGCTTCCTGTAGCCTCGACGGCAGAGGCTGCTAACCATGGAAAGCAAGCTTTCCAGCCTGCGCCCGCATCCCCCAAAGTCAGCCCCATCTCCAACCCAAAGCCCGGTAGTCTCGGAGATGTCATGGAAATCAGCCTTTCCAGCCTGCGCCCAGTGCCCCCAGAACTCTGAGGTATCCAAAAAATCAGGTCGGAGACCTGATGATTATGCCAAAACCCCAGACTTCAGTCTGGGGTATCCCAATCAAAAGCACAGTAGCCTCGGAGAGGCGCTTTATGGTAAAGTCTTTATTCAAAAAACTAAATATAATTATGGATTTCATAGAATTAGCCAAAGAAAGATACTCTTGTAAGAAATTTGACTCCCGTCAAATAAGCCGTGATCAACTTCTCTCTATCCTCGAAGCCGGCCGCCTCGCCCCAACAGCAAAAAACCTCCAGGAGCAACACATCTACGTAGTGCAATCCCCTGAGCGACTTGCCATAGTCGACCAACATACGCCTTGCCGTTATGGAGCGCCGACTATGCTGATTGTAGCCTTTGACAAGAACAACACTTATACTTATCCCGGTCAGAAGTACGATTCCGGTATCGAAGACGCATCGATTGTGACAACCCACATGATGCTTTGCGCCAAAAGTGTTGGCGTTGACAGCTGCTGGGTAAATTGTTTTGACCCTGACAAGATGGCAGAAGCATTCAGCTTGCCTGAAAACGAAGAGATTCTGACATGTCTTGCTCTCGGCTTCCCTGCTGAAGGAGCAAAGCCTCTCCCAAACCACTTCAGCCGCAAGCCCCTCGAAGCCACCGTCACATATCTCTAATTACCCACCTAATCCCCTTCTATTCTGAGATAATCATTTCATACCCCAAAGCACAAGATTGTGGTGCGAACGCAGTGAGCACATCCCATAACCCGAGCATCCCATTTCTCTCTTACTGCCAAGGAGCTTTAGCTCCGCCCTTCATTCCCTAAGCAAAGTGCCTTCAGGCGTCCCCATTCCCTTACATACAGCGCGGAGGCGGAAGCCGAAGGAAAAAATCCCGATTCTCCTCCGCATTTTTACGGCGATAAGGGACACAACCCCAAAATCCACACTAACTTTGCCCTCGGAAACGAAACCCAGCCGATTGCCGAAGCTCGCGGCAATCATGTCTATGGCAATCCTATCCCATGTATTTCCAAAGAATGAGATTGTGGTGCGAACGCAGTGAGCACATCCCACCACCCATGCGCCTTCTGCGTGATCTCACCCGTGATAATAACTCTATCAGCACCCACGGTTTATAATCCATGTAGCGTTGTTCTTGGCTCCCTGTCTTGTTAACAGCCCCTTATCTTTCAGTGTGGAAATAATGCGGTCGATAGTGCGCCTTGATAGTCCAGTCTTAGTTGTAATGGATGCAATCGAGATTTTTGGATCAGTCGTTAATAACCGGATAACAGCCATCTCTTTCAGCGTCAATTTTCCAGTAAGCATTTCTGACGTTTCTAAAACGTCATTTTGGCGTTTAGGATATTCTAAAACGTCATTTTGAGGTTTAGCGTCATTCCACCGAATATGTAGATAGCGGTTCTTCAATTCATTGTTTTCCCCAACAATGAGGTTGCGGAGGAATAAAACGAGATATTCTATAGTTGGCTCAATACCTTTAAGTGCATTACGATAGTTCGCTCTAACAAGTGCATTGCGGAAATACCATGAATGCTCTTTAAACATATCATTGGTAGCCGGAATACCCATTGAATGGAGATACTTTATCAAGAATACAGCTGTGGTACGTGTATTACCTTCCGGGAAAGGATGAATTTGCCATATCCCTGAAATAAAACGTGCGAGATGTTCGATTATCTGAATTTGTGTCAATCCCTTATAACGGAAATTTCGTTCCTGTTCAAGATCGTAATCAATGGTACGCGTCAAATCCTCAAATGGACCGTAAAGTACCGTTCCTCCGTCAAGCACCCATTCCTTCTTGGTAATGTTATATTGGCGGAAATCACCGGCATGTTTCATTACCCCATTGAAAATTCGGCGATGTAATCCTGCTAATCCCTGCACCGAAAAAGAGAATGAAGGCTCTGATAGAACGCGTACGATATTCTTTGACACCTCGTCAGCTTCCTTAATATCTTCTGGTATCTCACGTGCAGCTTCACTCTGATAATATGTGGAGATTAGCGCATCAACATCATCAATAGAGACCTCTCCCTCAATGTGCTTCTTGGCCGTCTCAATCAAATAGTCCGACACACTCAAGCCATCGACCTTTTGTAAGCCGATAGCCGTTTGCCACAACTCAGCCCTCTCTTTCGGTTCAGACTCCGTGGCGCGTATATACTGTTCAAATTCCAGATATTTATCTTCGTATGCCATATTCTCTTATTTTATTGTCAACTACCGAGAAATCCTCGGAATTTGATTAACTCAGTTATTTCCATTTTGGAAACAGTTGAATCCTGTCGAAGCTTCTCCATCAGAAAAAATGTTATTCAAGTGCTTACTTATAGCCGGCACACCCACATCAAACAGCTTCGCCATAGCCTTCTGCGTACACCAGATACTTTCATCCCGGTACACAACCTGCACACCATCCTCCTTCCCCTCAATCTGAAAGATCAAGAACTCCGCCGTGCTATTTCGTATCTCAAACTCCTTCGTCATATCTAACTACAAAGATAACGATTTTAGTCAATTATCCAAATTCAAAAGCCCGCGAGTCCCTACTATAAACCTTCTTAAGACATAAGACTCAAGACTTATCCCCCTCTGAGGTTTACATCGTGTATTCTGATTTGTTCAGTCGATAAACATTATCTTCCCCTTATCTCGTGGCTTAGCTTCAGGACTTTCAGCCGGATATCCGAACCCTATGGCATAGATCAGTGAATATCCTTCCGAGAACTTGAGTTGCTTCAGATATTCCGCCCCTTCTTCAGAATTAATGAATCGTACCGGTCCACC
>JAIDUH010000020.1 GCA_029060285.1 Muribaculaceae bacterium
TTGTTTTTTACTTCTATAAAAATTTAACTTTCGGATTGAGGCGGCCATCACAGTCTCATATCGCCGGGCGGCGCATCAAATTGCCCGACTTTTAAGGATGTGCCACAAATCGAGTGCAAAGTTACAAATAAATTCTCATTCTTCCAAATAATTAAAGGAAAAAAATTGTTTTTTTTCATTGGAGAAAAAGTTAATAAAACACAATAATAAATGGCAACGATAAAAGTAAAGTTCAGAGCATCGGAGACTCCGGATTATGAAGGGTCGATATTCTATCAAGTGACAGTTGCGAGGACAACGAGGATAATAGCAACAGAATATAAGGTATACAAAAATGAATGGAACGAGCATCGCGCAATGGTGAGATGCAGTAAAGAGAGTCCGAGGTTTCAGTATGTCTTGTCTGTGCAAGTGAATATAAGATTTGATTTGGAGAGATTGGCGAGGGTGACAAGGATTTTGAATAGGAACAGTCTTGACTACACAGCAGACGATTTGATCTCAGAATATCAGTGCATGACAGAGAAAAATTCGCTTTTCCGATATATTGACAATATTATAGCCAAATTGAAATCAAATGGAAAAGTAAGGACATCGGAGACCTATAAAACAGCTCTCAACAGTTTCAGTAAATACCGAGGAGGAAAAGACATAATGCTTGACTGTGTGAACAATGAGATAATGGAGTCGTATGAGGCTTGGCTTCGAGAGCGAGGAACGTCACCTAATACAGTATCCTTTTATGCCAGGATTCTGAGAGCAGTGTATAACAGGGCAGTGGAAGAGGATCTCACTGAGGACCGGAGTCCTTTCAAGAAAGTGTATACAGGCATTGAAAAGACTGTCAAAAGAGCATTGCCTATGAGGACGATAAAGAAAATCAAGGGGCTTGATCTGGCAGATGATCCAAAGATGGATTATGCTCGAGATATGTTCATCCTGAGTTTCATGTTGAGAGGAATGAGTTTCATCGACATGGCTTTTCTGAAGAAGGAGAATCTTAGAAATGGATATATAACATACAGACGTCGGAAAACGGGGCAAATTTTGACGGTCCAATGGACACCGGAAATGCAAGAATTAGTGGGAAAATATCCGGCTAATGACAATGCCTATCTTCTTCCAATCATACGAAACCAGCAAGCCTTACCAATTTATTGCTACCGGAATATATGCTATAATGTCAACAAGCATTTGAAGATGATAGGCAGAATGCTTTGCATCCCAATTACATTGACCATGTATGTCGCACGCCACAGCTGGGCTTCAGCAGCAAAGGCAAAGGGTATACCTATAAGCGTCATCAGTGAGGGGATGGGGCATAATTCTGAATCGACAACGCAGATTTATCTGGCGAGTCTGGACACTTCGGTAGTGGATAAAGCTAACTTGCTTCTGATGAAAGATCTCGGTGCCTGAAAGAAATGTCATTCGTCGGCAAGGTCATCTACTTCCTCGTAGGTGTCGCGGAGAAGGTTGATGAGCATCACCATGCCGTGAGCGGTAGCTTGCTCGATGACGTCGTTGCGGCTTCCTTTGAAGCAGCGGCATTCACTGACAAGTTTGCTGCCATATTTTGCTCCAATCCATACGGTGCCGACAGGTTTGTATTTTGTGCCTCCGTCGGGGCCCGCAATGCCGGAAGTGGATATGGCGCAATCGCTTCTCATCAGTCTGGAAGCACCTTCGGCCATTGCTTCCACCACTTCCCGGCTAACTGCTCCTTGCTGATCTATGAACTTTTGCGGCACACCAAGCACTTTTGTCTTGACATCGTTGGCATAGCTCACTATGCTGCCAAGGAAATAGTTGCTGCTTCCGGGTTGCTGAGTGATGCGATGAGCAATGTTTCCACCGGTGCAGCTTTCTGCACATGATACTGTCAAGTCCCTTTCCTTAAGCATGGATCCAAGCACTTCAGCAAGAGCTTTGTCTTCATCGGCAATCACGTCTCTGGTGAAGATGTCACGAAGATTCTGATGCAGGCGGTTCATCTGGAAGCGCAATATAGCCACTCCATTGTGTTGCCCGGTCAAAATAATTTTCGAAAGAAGAAGATTTGCCTCGATGGCTATATTGATATAGTCAGGGAGGTGCTTCTCAAAATGCTTGAGGATGCTTTCAAGCTCGTCTTTTGTGTATCCATACACAATCACGTGCCTTTTTTCTATGTTAGGGACTTCGTTCATAATCTTCTTAATGTCCGGGTTATACTTCAACTTTTGAATATGGAGGCTTATCGAGTGAGCAAAACTCACCTTTTAAATATTTATAATATCCCGCTATGGCTACCATTGCGGCATTGTCGGTAGTGAAAGAGCGCTTTGGAATCCAGGCTTTGATCCTTCGGCGCTTGCAAAAATCCTCTACGGCATTCCTGACACCTGAATTGGCAGAAACACCTCCACCAATGGCAACAGCATTCACCTTAGTTTCCTTCACTGCTATCGCGAGTTTGTCGATGAGTATATCTATGATAGTCTTCTGAAGAGAAGCGGCAAGATCAGATTTCCTTTCTTCAATAAAATCAGGGTTAGCCTTGATGTTGTCACGAACAGTGTAAAGGAAAGATGTCTTCAGTCCGCTAAATGAATAGTCTAATCCGGGGATGTGTGGTTTAGCAAATTTAAATGAATTCGGATCTCCTTCAGCGGCAATGCGGTCGATGTGCGGACCACCCGGATAGGGGAGGCCCATGACTTTGGCACATTTGTCGAATGCCTCTCCGGCAGCGTCGTCAATCGTAGTGCCGAGCATTTCCATGTCGAAAGGAGAACGAACAAGTATAATCTGAGAATTACCGCCTGAAACAAGAAGGCATATGAAAGGGAATTCAGGAACTTCCTGATCTTCGGATTCTTTAATGAAATGACTCAGCACATGTCCGTGAAGGTGATTTACATCAACGGTGGGAATATCAAGACCTATAGCCATTCCCTTGGCAAAAGATGTGCCGACAAGGAGCGATCCAAGAAGTCCGGGGCCCCGGGTAAAAGCGATGGCATCAAGATCCTTACAAGTAATGCCTGCCTGACGAAGGGCCTCGCTGACCACAGGCAGAATATTTTGCTGATGTGCACGGCTTGCAAGCTCAGGAACGACTCCTCCGAATTGCTCGTGGACTTTCTGGCTCGCTATGACGTTGCTGCAAAGAATCCCGTCGGAAATCACTGCTGCAGAAGTGTCGTCGCAACTTGATTCTATTCCAAGTATTATAGTGCTCATTATATACTTCTATGTCTTAAGAGGCAACTCAGATATTTTATTGACTTGAGTGCAATGCAAAGTTAATACTATTTTTTGAAAATTGCAAATTTAATTCAACTTTCGAGGTGAAAGTTGAGGGTTAAGTGACTAAAGGATTTACAGGATAGAGTCATTCATGACTTTAAGTGATTTTCACGAATTGCGGAATCGGCAAATGGAAGGCAATGTTTGTAGGAATTGAAAAATTTTATTAATTTTGTGTGATATTATGGGCAAGTTACACTCCATGAGGTTGCATAAAATCGGAATGGAGTGAATATATAGTTATAAATGAATATATTAAAACCGGTATATAATGTATTCAGAAGCATCATCATGTCGGTGATTGTGCTTCTCGTCGTTGTATATTTAGGTCTTTATATCGTTTTGTCAGTGCCTTCCGTTCAAAATAAAGTCAAGGAAAAAGCGTGTGAAGAGGCATCTGCGTTTCTTGGAGGCAAGTTGGGAATAGAGTCACTCACCGTCAATCCTTTCAGTGAGGTGATATTGTCAGGAGTGTCACTTCAAACACCCGCAGGAGAACAATGTGCCAGGATAGGGAAGGTAGCCGCAGGAATAGATCTTTGGACTCTTTTTACTAAAAGAAAAATAGTGCTCAATTATGCTGAAATCATTGGTTTGGATGCAATTTTTGAGCAAAAAACCGAAGGTGCTCCTCTTAATATACAGTTTCTGATTGATGCCCTTTCACCTAAAGACAAAGAGAAACCGTCAACACCGTTTGATCTGAGAATCAGGAACATCGTGATGCGTGATTCCAAAGCGATACTGTCGAGGCCTTGGATGACAGATGGAGAAGGATCCAAGCTGCCTTTTTCTGATGTTGAGGTATCGGGACTTCGAATGGATTTGAGCATCCCAGTCTTGCGAAACGATGATTATAGATTTGACATTAGAAATTTGCAGTTTGAGTCTTCTCCGGGAGCGTATGTCAAGGGTCTCACTGCTTCGGTAGAGTATCTAAAAGACTCAAAAGGCGAAGTATCCGACGTATTGAATATTAAAGACTTCCATTTAGAATTGCCCAAATCCTCTTTGAATATAAGTGATTTAAGTATAAGGCTCAATGACATCAATGACATTGATGCAAAAGTGGACGGGTCGCTCACACCATCTGACCTGTCGACTCTATTGCCTCAGCTTTCTGTCTACGACACTACATGGGATTTAAAAATAGCCGCCCGATATAAGGACAATGGAGTCGAGGTCTCAGATTTCTTCGTCAGCAATACAGACTTGAATTCACAAATCAGCGTAAAGGCAAAAGTGTCAGGATTAAATAAGAAAGATAGTCTTGACATAGAATCAGGTGAAATTCATGCTGATCTTTCGAAAGTATTGATATCTGAAGTTACATCCACGCTTACCGGAATTAATGAAAAAGGGAAAAAGATAATTGAAGCTGCCGGTGGAATCTCTTTAGATATTGAAGGAAATTATACAGAAGGAAATTCTGCAAATGCAAAAGGCCTCATCACATCGGACTGCGGAAGTCTTGATTTCAACGCTTCTGGATATCAATTGCGCTCTAAGAAACCGACGGTATCGCTTGATGCAAATGCAGAAAAAGTGGAAATAGGCAAGCTTCTGGCTACGGATAAAATAGGGACCGTCTCGTTTGACGTAGAAGCAGATATAAGGGGACTTGATCGAAACGCAGACGTAAGCCTCATATTAAAGTCAGATGAATGTGAGCTTATGGGGAGTGTCCTCAGAGTATTGGATCTGGATTTGAGAAAGTCAGGAAATGACGTCGTCTTGAATTTGGACGCATCTTCTGATGAAACTCATTTGAATCTCAATGCAGATGCCATACTTGCCGGCAAGCAAACGAGGCTGAATGCACATGCTGACATTTCCGGATTTAAGCCATCAGACTTTGGAATGAAAGGAAAAATGGCAAACAACGAAATTTCCGGAAGAATTATGGCTAAAACCTGTGGCAATAATCTCGACAATCTGACTGGAATGCTTGAAATGGAAGATTTAATCCTTATTGGATCAAAAGGCAATAAATTGAAACTTCAAGAATTGTCATTATCTATCGATTCTTTGGAATCTCAGCCTTCAGAAGGACGGATGTCGCTCTTGCGGGATATTAAACTCTCTTCTGATTGGCTTGATGCCAGAATCACGGGTGAGATTACTCCAAGCACGTTGGTAAAGGAAGTCAAGGAAATGGTGGAAAGAGTGTTTCCAACATTGGCTTACTCTCCATTACGAATAAGTGAAAAAGAACAGGGCTACAACGATTTCACTTTTGACATCAATATAAAAGGGGTGGCATCTCCATATGCTTATTTTGATACTCCAGTGCGTCCTCTCACTGACATTCCATTGAGGGGCAGTGTAGATTTGCGTCAAGGGAAAGCCAATGTAATGGCAAGCACGCCCCATTTGCAGCAAGGAAAGAATAAGTTGATAAGAAATTTCAATTTTTCTTTTGACATAGATTCTTTTCTCGGCATGGCAAATATGAACGCCAATCTGATCTTCCCGGCAAAAAAGGGGGACGTGGAATTGGCTGCAGATATATATGCCGTGCATGACAAATTGAATGTCAATTTGGGATTGAACCCCACTATGGAAAGTGTCCTTAAAGGTGGAATTGCACTTGAAGCAGCATTTTCAAGACTCCCGGACCCATTGAAGCCGAAAGGAGAATTAGCTGTGGTGCTTGACATACTTCCCTCTACAGTCACCATCAGCGATAAAGCGTGGTATATAGCAAACGGCAAGATAGACTATTCGGGCAAGCGAATGGATGTCAGCAATTTCCTGATCAGCCATGATGACCAATATATCAGGATTGAAGGAGTTGCGTCTGAAAGCGACAAGGATTACGTCAAGGTCAAACTTAACGACATAGATCTTGAATACATCTTTAATATACTAAACATCAATTATGTATCATTCGGGGGAATGGCAACCGGTGAAGTTATAGGCCGCCGGCTGCTGACAAAAAACCTTGAAGCCCAGACTGAATTTCTTCGTGTAAAGGGCTTGAGCTACAATGGCGCAGTACTGGGAGATGCCGACCTGGCATCGGAATATGATGTGAGTGCTCAAAAAGTAGGTATTTATGGAGTGATAAGAGACCCTTTGACACGCGAAAGAAGGGCAAGTGTCGATGGAGGAGTCTGGGTGACGCGAGATTCATTGAGTTTTGGCTTTGATGCGAATAAGGTGAATGTAGGCATAATGAAACCTTTTGTGTCGGCATTCTGCTCCGACCTGTATGGGTCAGCTTCCGGAAAATGCCAACTTTTCGGGACATTTTCTGACATAGATCTCGTAGGAGATCTAAAGGCAGACACATTATCTATGAAACTTGACTTCACCAACACATGGTATCATGCCGGCAACGACTCCGTGTTTCTTCATTCAGGTGTGATAGATATCCCTCCATTGACTCTCTATGATGATGAGGGACATCAGGCGGAGTTCAGCGGTTGGTTAAGACACAGGTATTTTCATGAGCCGGTGTTCAATTTCCGTCTTCGTGACGCTAAATCCCTTCTTTGCTATGATACAAATGAAAAGATCAATCCTCTGTGGTATGGGACAATCTACGGATCAGGCCACGCTCAGATAAACGGGTATCCCGGCCAGATAGATATAGAAATGAACATGACTACTGAAGAGGGATCCAAGTTTTATTACGTGATAAGTGATGCAGAAGATGTAGCACAATATTCCTTCCTTTCTTTCACAGACAAGAGAAAAGAGAGAATGCAAACTTCCACGGTAGACTCCATACCTGATTATCTCTTAAAATTCCGGAAGCAAAAAGAGGAAATGGAGGCTGTCTCGAGCAACGTCATACTATCGTTAAAAGGGACTGTCACAAATGACGCGCTTGTCACCCTGGTGATGGATCCCAAAGCCGGTGACAATATCACAGCCCGCGGTCAGGGAGCTTTGCAGATGGACTATAATCTTGCGAACAATGACCTGAGGATGATAGGCACCTATGTGCTCGACGAAGGAAACTACAACTTCACACTCCAGGACATCATCATCAAGAACTTCAATATCCGTAAGGGTAGCCTCATAAAGTTTGACGGTGATCCTATGAATGCCAATCTTGACATAGCGGCAACCTACCGTGTAAATACAAATCTCACGGACCTTGACAAGAGTTTTTCAACGGATAAAGAACTTAACCGTACAAATGTTCCGGTAGATGCATTGCTTTTTGTAAAGGGTCCAATGACACATCCTGACATCACTTTCGACATTGAATTGCCGACATTGACTTCCGATATAGAAAGAAAAGTGAAAAGTCTTGTATCTACCAATGACATGATGAGCCGACAAATTATCTATCTGCTTGCATTGAACAGGTTTTATACTCCTGAGTATACAGGTGGTCAGGAATGGTCAAGTATGGCATCGTCTACAATTTCATCGCAACTAAGCAATATACTTAGTCAGATGACGGATAAATTGGATGTGGCGCCGTCGTTCCGGAGCGACAAAGGCGATTTCACTGACATGGAATTTGACCTTGCCCTTTCTTCACGTCTTCTCAACAACAGGCTGCTTATTAACGGAAACTTCGGCTACAGGGACAAAACGACAAGCAACACCCAGTTTGTCGGGGATTTTGACATTGAATATCTTCTGAGTAAGAATGGCAATCTTCGACTGAAGGCTTACAATCACTTCAATGATCAAAATTATTACTTGCGTTCAGCCTTGACCACACAAGGAGTTGGTGTGGTATTCCAGAAAGATTTTGACAGATTGTTCAGAAGGAAGGAAAAAGAGCCGAAAGATGAAGACGACAAGATTGAAGCAGATTCAATTGCCGGACGGATAGAAATAAAAAACGATTCAATAAAAAAATAAAAATAGAAAAGATGATTTGGAGTATAGGAGAAATACTTGAGAAGATTGGATTCTCTAATAATTCAGTAGGCTTCGCTTTCAGTGGAGGAGGGGCCCGTGGATTTTCTCATATAGGAGTATTGAAGGCTTTAGAGCAGTTTGGGATACGTCCAAACGTTTTGTCAGGAGTGTCAGCGGGGAGCGTAGCAGCTGTCATGTATGGCGCCGGTCTTACTCCTGAAGACATGACACATTGTTTTGAAGATTTGTCAAAATTGAAGGAGTTTGTCACTTGGAAAGTGCCTGGCAATTCATTGATGAAGATAGATAAATTCGGCAAATTGATAGAATCATGGCTTCCGGTGAAATATTTGGAAGATCTGAAAATACCGGCCATAGTATGCGCTACCGATTTCCAACATTGCAAATCGATAGGATGGGGAAGAGGGGAGATTGTGCCGCGCGTATTGGCGTCATGTTCGATACCAATCGTTTTTGAGCCGGTGAAGATCAATGGAGGAGTGTATGTAGACGGAGGAGTGCTGCGTAATCTTCCGGCATGGGCAATCAGAAAATACTGTAAGACTCTTTATGGGATAAATTGCTCTCCTTTTCATAACATATGGAAAGATCCTTCGAAACATAATCTTTTGGAAATAGCGTTGAGGAGTTATCAGCTTATGTCGAAATCTAATATGGTGAACGATGCCAAGATGTGCGACATACTGATCAATCTCAGGGGAGCTCATGCCATAGGGACCTTCGACGTGGCTAAGTTGCACCATATTGTAGATCTTGGGTATGAGACAGCTTGCCGGATTCTTGAGAAAAAACTTAAATAATATATAGTAAATGGGTAAAGAAAGATTGATAATCTATCAGATGTTTCCTCGTATCTTCAGCAATACCACAGCAAATCCAAAACCGTGGGGAACGCTTGAAGAGAATGGGTCAGGCAAGCTAAACGACCTCACGCCAAAGGCAATCCGGTCAATAAAAGAGCTGGGCGTGAATTGCATATGGCTGACAGGAGTAATAGAACACGCTACCAAAACGGATTTTTCAGAATATGGAATTGAGCCAGATAATCCTAATGTGGTAAAAGGGGAGGCAGGCAGTCCTTATGCAATAAAGGATTATTATGATATAGATCCGGCGATTGCAGTAGATGTGCCTGAAAGGATGAAAGAATTTGAAAATTGTGTAAAGCGGATTCATAAAGAGGGACTTAAAGTTCTGATTGATTTCGTGCCCAATCATACTGCCCGTGTATATCACAGCGATGCAGCTCCTTCCGGCGTGAAGGATTTCGGTGCAGATGATGATATCACGATGGGATTTTCTGAACGGAACAATTATTACTACATACCGTTCCAGCAGTTTTGCCCGGATTTTCCACTTGATGCAGAAGGAAGCATTCCATATATAGAGTTTCCTGCCAAGGCAACCGGAAATGACTGTTTCAATGCCTTTTGCGGCAAGAACGATTGGTATGAGACCGTGAAACTCAATTATGGCCATGATTATGGAGATTGGAGCGACCATTTTTATCCCGTGCCTGACACCTGGCTCAAGATGCTTGCAATCCTGAGATTCTGGGCTTCAAAGGGTATCGACGGGTTCCGTTGCGATATGTGTTTCATGGTGCCTCTTGAGTTCTGGCACTGGGCTATTCCGCAAGTCAAGAGAAATTATCCGAGCATCAAATTCATCGGAGAAATATATGATGTAGGCCAATATCGGCCCTTCCTTGACTATGGCTTCTTTGATTATCTCTATGACAAGGTAAATTTATACGATACATTAGTCGATATTGAAATACATCAGCATTCGGCAGCCCGCCTCACAGGATCATGGCAGACAGTAGACGGGATAGGCGACTCGATGCTCAATTTCCTTGAGAACCATGATGAAGTAAGATTTGGATCAAAGGCATATTCCGGAAATCCCGCAAATGTAATTCCATCACTTGTTGTGAGCTCCATGATATCTCGAGGTCCGTTTATGATTTATTATGGTCAGGAACTCGGAGAGTCTGCAAGAGACAATGAAGGATTTGCCGGAGATAACGACAGGACTACGATATTTGATTATTGGAGCTGTGACACATTGCGCAGATGGTGGAATAATGGGAATCCATCGCCGAAGAACCTGACACCACAAGAGAAGTGGCTCCGGGGGATGTATCAGAAGGTGCTTACAATGTGCAATTCCGAGCCGGCGCTCAGGGATGGTAGTTTCTTCGACCTAATGTATGTCAATCTTCAGCATGAAGGATTCAATCCCCATTATCATTTTGCCTTTTTGCGTTATACTTCAGATTCAGTGCTCCTCATTGCAGTGAATTTTGATAATGCGTGTACAGAAATGGACATCGTCATACCTCAATTGGCATTTGATATGGCAGGCATACCGGAATGTGTCGTGGAAGCAGAAGATCTGCTATGCGGACGCAACGCAATATTACAGTTATCTCCTGATAAAGCAACACGTGTGCAGCTAAAGCCCAAGGATGCCGTAGTGTATAGAATAAAATAGTGTTTGCATATATATTAAAAGAATATGCCCGACCGTTTTAGACCGTCGGGCATATTCTTTATATGAATCACGGTTATGAATTTTCAATACGTATTATGGCTTGAACAGATATTGGCTTGAGATTGACTGGTTGTTGTGGATTCTGCGTATGGTGTCGGCGAATAGCTTTGTGACAGTCAAGATTGTAGCTTTCGGATTCTCTTTGCCATATGGGATTGAATCTGTGAATATAATCTCGGTGAGCCCACTTTGCAGAATACGGTCGGTAGCAGGGTCGCTCATGACGGGGTGAGTGATAAGGGCACGAACAGAATTTGCACCTTCTGCCAGCATTAGGTCGGCAGCCTTTGTGATGGTGCCGGCTGTATCAGCTATGTCATCGACAAGCACTACGTTCTTTCCTTTTACATCGCCAATAACCTGCATCTTAGCCACTACGTTAGCCTTTGCACGCTGCTTATGGCAAAGCACGAGAGGTACGTCGAAATACTTGGCATAAGAGTTGGCACGTTTTGCACCACCGACATCAGGAGATGCTATCACCATATTTTCGAGGTGAAGGCTTTCAATGTATGGGATGAAAACGGAAGAAGCATAGAGATGATCAACTGGAACATTGAAGAATCCTTGAATCTGATCGGCATGAAGATCCATTGTTATCAAGCGGTCGATACCTGCAACGCTAAGAAGGTCGGCCACAAGTTTTGCGGCTATCGAGACGCGAGGCTTATCTTTACGATCTTGACGAGCCCATCCGAAATAAGGGATCACTGCATTGATGCTTGCAGCAGAAGCACGTTTTGCTGCGTCGATCATCAGGAGAAGCTCCATTAGATTGTCGGAGTTAGGGAATGTAGACTGTACGAGATATACTTCGGCACCACGAATTGATTCGTCGAAGCATATTTCAAATTCTCCATCGGCAAAATGCTCGATGTTCATCTTGCCGAGTTCTATGCCCAGATCCTTGCAGATTCCTTCGCCAAGATAATGGCTTCTTGTGCCTGCAAATACTTTGATAGGCGGTAGGGTATTGCTCATAGTAGCTCAATTATATTTGTGCTCCTTGAGGAGCTTCACTTTTTTCAATGCAAAATTAATCAATATTTTCGATTATAGCAACACGAAAAGCAAAAAAATATAGTAGATATTTGCACACATTCACGCATATAAATGTCGATCGAAAGATTATATGAAATATGCATCCGGGACAGCTCTTATAATCCGACAGTAAATAATTTACTTTTTATAATAAAAAAATTTATACTTTTCTTTAGATATCAATATTTTGTGCAAATGGAAATTTACTTCTGCAGTTTACCTCCACTTGCAAAGATAGAAAGGAATCGGTAAATTTGTAAGGCGAATAAAAATACTTAACCGTTAACTAACCGATATGAAAAAAATATTTGTAAAAGCATTCTTTCATTTAGTGTCCTTATCGCTGACTGTGATTTTGGGAGTATCTGCAAATGCACGCAATATAAGGAGTATAAATGATGGATGGACTTTTAAAAAAATTCAGGATACCATAGATGTTCCTGTCCATTTGCCGCATTCCTGGAATGCACAGGATGCTTATTCATCTCGCGAATATTATAGGGGAAAGTGTGCATATAGATGAGGAACATCGTCGGGATATCAACTTTGCAAAGGAGCTTGGAGCGAATTTCATACGAATCAGTCATTATCCTCAAGACGATGCATTGCTTGAAATGTGTGACCGTCTCGGATTGATAGTATGGGAGGAAATTCCAGTTATTGACTACGTGCCGGATAATGAAAGTTTTTCAGACAATTGTGAAATAATGCCTCAAGATATGATCAGACGCCATTGCAATCATCCATCTATAGCTATGTGGGGATACATGAATGAGATTCTTCTGCGTGTTCCTCAACAAGGAAGAGACGAGGCTTGGGTCCGAACTCTCAATCTCGCCAATCGTCTTGAAAAGGTCTTAAAGAGTGAAGATCCCGACAGATTGTCAACTATGGCATTTCATGGGAGCGATATGTATCATGAAGCAGATCTTTCCGGAATCACAGATATCAAAGGTTGGAATCTATATCAGGCTTCTTCCATATATGCGCAGTCTGTATGGGATAGAAATCATCTTGAGAAAGTTAAAGCTCAGATAGAAAGACCGATGTATGCTGATTCATATGCGGCATTGTTGGAGAATGCAGACAGCCTGCTTTCTGTAAAACCCTTGTCTGTGATGGATAAAAGGAAGTCATCTCCAAGCGGAGATCAACACGATTATGTAAGTCTTGCCCGTTATTTCCATCCGGATCCTTTAAAACCGGATGGTCTGCCTTACATCAATCGCGATGGAATCACCAATCCGGAAATCGATCTTTATGACCGCAACCGACTGGGGGAGACTGCCGGAAGAATTTCTACTCTTGCCTTAGCCTGGTATTTCAGTGGCAAGGAAGAGTATGCAGCAAAGGCCACCGAATTAATTGATACTTATTATCTTGAAGCACTCCTCAGGAAGCATGATATCAAATCCCAGATAGCAAGATAAAAGATGCTGTCGCGGTGATCGCGGCAGCATCTTGACTTTTATTGAGATATTTACTTATAATCTTTCTAATACATATATTACCAGATGATTACACGCTCGGAAGCGGGACGGAACATCTTGTCGCCATCTTTGATGCCGAAGGCTTTGAAGAAGGGTTCGATGTTCTTGAGAGTCACATTCACACGGTTTTCGCCAAGAGAGTGTACGTCGCCGCTTGTAAGGTTGCGCATTTCTGCCTCACGTATGTTCTGGGCCCAAAGGTTGGCGTAGTTCATATAGAATACCTGCTCCGGAGTCAGACCTTCGATGAGGGCAGCTTCGCTGTTCACGTCGACGCCTTTCTTCTTCTGGCTGTCGAGGAAAGCTGTCATAGCAATGCGAAGACCACCTTGGTCAGCGATGTTCTCACCGAGAGTGTACTGTCCGTTTGCAAATAGACCGGGCAGGATTTCGACTTTGTTGAATTGGTCGGCAAGACCTTGAGTAAGCTCGCTGAATGCTACGGCATCTTCGGGTTGCCACCAGTTGACCATATTTCCGTTGGCATCAAAATTACAACCCTGGTCGTCGAAGCCGTGAGTCATCTCATGACCGATTACTACACCTATGCCACCATAGTTTTCAGCATCGCTTGCTTCCGGATCAAAGAAAGGAGCTTGAAGAATACCTGCAGGGAATACGATTTCGTTGTTAAGGGGATTGTAGTAAGCATTGATGGTCTGAGGAGTCATGGCCCATTC
>JAIDUH010000200.1 GCA_029060285.1 Muribaculaceae bacterium
GGGTGAACTTATGGGGGGTGTCGGATGTTGTAGTAATAGAAGGATGAAAATGGAGGTTGGATGACCTTGAGTAATAAAAATAAGCAAAGTTGCTGCTGATGTCCCCAAAGGCGCGAGGCCTTTCAGTAGATTAAGCGGCGATTACGGAAAAAATCCTTATAGTCCGGTCCAGGGTTGGATCGGATTTTTTTGTTTTTTTGGGATTCACGACGCGGGAGGACGCACTCGGAGAGTGCTCACTACCCTGTTTTGCTTTAGAAGGGATAGCCTAAAGCGAGGTGGAGGGCGAAGGCGTCTTTGAAGGGAACATTAAAGTAGTGGGGTGTGCCGTTGGTGTAGGGGGTGTGCAGCCCATAGCCCAAGTCAAGGCGCACCACCATCATGCCAAGGTCGTAGCGAAGACCAACGCCGGTGCCCAAGGCTATGTCTTTAAGGAATGTCTTTCCTTCCAACTGACCTCCGGGACGAAGGGGGTCATTCTTCAGGAGCCATATATTACCAGCATCGATGAAGGCAGCTCCGTGAAGGTCGCCTACAATTGGGAAACGATATTCGGAGTTGATTTCAAATTTGAAAGTACCGGTCTGGTCGAAATAGCCATTGACGAGATCTTTTGGAGCACGGTAGCTACCGGGACCTATCGAGCGGACTGTGAAAGCCCGGATAGAGTTGGCGCCACCTATATAGAACTGCTCGGAGTATGGCACTTCCTTTGCATTGCCGTAAGCGTGGGCAGCCCCAAGAAGTACACGAGATACAATCCACTGGTCTTGCTTCGGAAAGAGACGATGATTCCAGACAAGCTGCACCTGCCCCTTCACGAACTGCGAGAAGGGAGTTCCGAAAAGCTTTTTGACGCCTTTCACTTTGGCAAGCTCATATATGGCATCGAAAAGATTGCCCGCCTCGGTGAACAAGGCAGTGAAAGTCAGTTCATTATTTCTCTCACGTTCAAGCCACCTGTCATATGTATAAGTATAGCTGAGCTGGGGGATGAAGCGGCTCTCGAAGCTAAGCGCCACGGCAGGGTTCATAGCCATGACAGAATCGAAATCTGCAGTGGTCCGGATAAGCTTGTTGTAGGTAAGCTTAAATGGAGTGAATGAGTTGGTGGCATGTTGAGTAGCACGCCATTCATATGTGATGCCCATGTTGTATTCCGCCATCATGAAATATTTGGGACGGTTGAGCACGGATCCGCCGAGAGAAAGGGTGGTCCAATTAAGATCACGCTTTGAACGGGGAATGAACTTCGGAGCGAGGAGACGAGGGAAAGCGAGCGAAGTCTGAAGACCAAACTCATATGAATTGAAGACATTCGAACGCTGGCGTCCGGTCTGCCATTCATAATCGGCTGTCAGGGAGACAGAGAGTTTTTCAGCCCCGCCGAAAATATTATTGTGAGAGAACGAGGCGATCAAGCCGGGGCCAAGGTAAGAGTTAGACTTTGAGGTGGCATTCAGCTCAATAGAAGCCTCCATAGGGCGGTCGTAGCGGCAAGTGATGTAGACATCCATCAACGGATTTTTAGACGAAGTATCAGCCGGGACCGGTTGGATCTGGATATTGGAGAAAATACCGAGACGCGCAAGCCGAGTCTGAGTCCGATCCATATCGCGGACAGAGAACAGCCTACCTTGACGGAAAGTGATGCATTCAGGTATCAGACCTTTCCGCACTCTCTTAGGACGCATTATGATCAGTTCCCCGCGATCAGTCTGGATAGTATCCGGGATACTGTTTCTGTAATGCTCATTTCTCAGAAGGATAGTCTGAACTTTTCCGGTGCGATATTTCTGCAAAGCGGCAGCGGGGAGATTATCCGCCAAGGAAAGGCGTATCGCAACCGCATGAGGAGTCAAGAAAGTATCGGCAAGAAACTCGAGATATTCCGGACGGAAATAATAGTAGCCACGATTGCGCAACCTATTAGCCACCTCTACGCGCAGAGCAGAAAGGGAATCGACACAGAATACAGCACCCTTCTGAAACCATTTACTTTTAAGGGCAAGAGAATCAATGAAATTATGAAGGGCACTCGAGGGACGGTTGAAATATTCGATGGTGTCGATACGATAAGGCGACGAGACATCGAAAGTGTAGGCCATAGAAGCCTTTTTAGGATTCTTCTTGTCAGGGATCTCCTCAAAGGTGGCAGTGGAGCCGAAATAGCCATTGTTGGCAAGTATCTCCTCCACCATCTTAGTGCGCATCGAGGCACGTACATCAGAAACGAGCACCGGTTTCTCCACAAGTTTCCTATAGAGCCATCCAAAGACACCCTTTGCCGAATCATTCCAATAATTATACACCCAGAGGCTATACTGGAAAGGGGAACGAATATATGGAGAGATGAGGGGAATCGGATTATTGGGACGCACATTGACAGCCTGCTTCAGTTCGGAGACGAGCGCGTCGGGAAGCTTTTCGTCGCCGGTAGGATTGATTTTTATCTTATTACCTGTATACAGCACCTCATCTTCAGTAAGGCGACGAGTAGTGCTGCAAGCTCCGGCGAGAATCAGCAGTGCAAAGACAGCAACGATGGAGCGTGTAAAACTCTTGAAACAACGTATATTATGATTATTTTGCATTTTCATCCTCCTTTCTTGAAATAGCCTTTATTGAATCAGCAGGCGTGACAACCGCGTCCTTGCCACCGACGACAGAGTCAGCCGGAACAGGCACCACGGCAGTCTTCTTAGGTTTCTTCCATAGCTTGCTCAGACCGAAATGAGTGAGTTCGGAGAAGTAAGCAAGACGGCGACGGAGCGAGAGACCGACACCGGTCTCAGTGATTTCCCCTTCGAGCACACTCTCGAATCCCGTATGGCGGAAAAGACGCGCGTTCAGACTCATATTGTTGGTCTGCTTCAAAATATATTCAAACGCTATATCGCTGATAAGATTTTGCTGGAAATTCTCATCGGAAGAAGCATCCGTAGAGTAATTGCCACCTACGATAATCTTGAATCGGTTGTTGAGCAATGACTTGGACACCTGATAGGAATAAGAGGTATTGGTGGTGGTATTGCCATTTACACCTGTCTCATACTGGTTGACCCCGAGATTGATGTCAATGCCCTTTACATTGTCTGCGAGGAAGGAGTTAAGCTGCGAAGTGAGGAAGCTATATACCGAGCCAGCCCCAAAACCGGAACTTACAGACTTGGCGTTCGGACCAGTATACATACCGGTGAGAAGCAGGCTGATAGCCTGCTGCTGACGCTGATCGGCCGTCATTGACTGGAGCTCATTGCTGATGCTTAGATCATCGTCGGTAGAAAGATCGAAAGACACTGCAGGGGCAGACAATGTGTTGCCTACATTGAGAGTGACGAGGAAATTGACAAGACGCGTATTCCCAGCCATCTGGATGCTCGCCTTGACTTCATCGGTAGCCTTTACGGAAAGAGAAGGATTTAGGATATCGCCATTCCAGGTGATATGGCTGTTCTGGTCGAAATCAAAGCCTTTCTTTCCAATAATCGGGATATTGTAGTTAGCGAAACCAGTGCCGGTATAAAGGGTTCCGTTGAGCTTCATGTCGCCCACATAATTCTGGAAATAATTGAGTGTTCCTGACGGATTGCACTCCACCTTACCGTCGTCGCCGAGATTGACAATGACATGCGTGCCTTGTGAAATTATAGCCTTAGCAGTAATCCTCATGCCGAGTGAAGAAGTGAGGGAGTCGGCTTTAGCCACTTGTGTAGAATCGGAGAAGTTGACGAACTTCACCACTCCGTCAGCACCCTGACCTTGGGATATGGCGTCGGAAGTCATAGGCATAGAGTAATTGACATCCGTAGTGGGGAGGACATTGAGCGTAGCATCAATATTCATCATCGACATCGGACCCTTCACAGAGGCATCAAGGTCGACGAAGAGCTTACCGGTGACATCCGCATTCCTGTTCTTGCCCCCCACCAACTGCATATTATTTGCCTTGGCAGAGAGGTCAAACTTCATGTCGCTCATCTTAGTGGCATCCACAGTGCCCCTCAGTGTCAAAGGATTATTGTTGACAGCGAGGACATCAAATTCGTGGAAATCGAGGATATTGTCGGTCACAGTGACAGGATCACGATCGAAATGGAAAGTAGTGCCGAGCATATTCATGAACAGACCCACGGAATCACAAGAAATGCTTCCGTTCAGGACGGGCGCCGTGAAGCTTCCGCTTAGACTCATATCGCCATTGAGCGCACCGGAGAGTTTCATAGTCTCAGGAGGGAAGAAAGGATTGGCGATCTTAAGCGGGAACCTCGTCAGCACGAGCTTCAGGCGTTCGGCGATCAATCCTTCATTCGGGTCGAGGGAATCAGGAGCGAGCACAAACTGCACAGCGGCAGCCTCAGCACCATCAACAAGGAGGCCGATCTTACCAGCGCTCTTTCCCTTATTGCCCATACCTGCAGCCATAGTGAAATTGAAGTCGCCTACTTTAGTGCGCTCATAGAAGAAATTGCTGATGTCGAGATTACCCTTGCCGACGAGAGCCTTTCCGGTGTAGCGCACATTGATATCAGAATTGACCACAGCCTTGACAGGTGGGGGATTAAGCATCATATGAAGGAAATCCTCGACCTTTATATTCGAAAGATTAAGGTGCAGATTGTCTTGCCCCTTCTCATTCTTTTCAGAACGAAGGAGTATGCTGCTTTGGTCGCTGCTTGCCTGGAGATTGGCTTGCAGCTTTCGGCTGTTGATATTAAAATCGACGTAGTTGTCCATATTGAACGTCCAGGGAAGGTAGGCGATGGTAGCCTTCAATGGAGTGAATCGAACGGACATTATAGAATCAGCGAGCGAAGCCGTGAAACCGAGCCTATAGCCCATCTGCTTCTTGACGTTGTGCTGCACGAGATAAGAAGAGAGACGGTTTTCACCGAGATAACCGCTCACGCGGACATCGGCAAACTCATCGAAAGTGCCGGGACGGTTGCCTAGATGTATGATGTAGTCGAGCAACTGACCGCGCGATTTAATATTCATGGTGATAGTGTCGAGCCGCATCGAACCGGTTTTCAGAGCATCAAGCACGATATTACCGTCAATGATGGAATCCTTGTTGAGACGCAAAGAGAAATCCTTGAATCCCATGTCCCTCGGAGCAAGGAAAGTTGAAGCTATACCTTTTCCATCCACGTCCGCCTCAATAGAGAACGGGGGAAGCTTCTGCTCGAGAGCCTCAACATCAAGGCGCCTGTCTTGAATCATCTTGGGCATAATGGCAGACACACCGGTAAAATCATTTACAAGCTTCTCCAGACCTACAGACGAGAGGAAATGCAAGGTAGCGCCATCAGCAGTGATCTTGCAATCGGTGTCAGCGGAGGAAGACACGAATTTCAGATCAATGGGGTTGGGAATGTTTATGTCCTGGCTCTCAAGATGCCAATCGACATTTTGGGCAGAGAGGTCGACATCGTAGATCCAGGTATGAGGAGAAGCGGTGCCGTTGAGATGAATTTTTGCGCCACCATCATTTTTTGTTTCGGAAAGACCAAGGGCAAGAAGGTCGACATGTCTCAGATCGGCAGTCAAATCAGCCTGATAGAAATTGTCTGAGATCTTACCATTGCCCTGAATATCGAAAGAGAGCACAGGATTCGGGGAATTAGCCCTCAGAGTGAAGTCTTCATCACGGAGTGAGGCGAAGAGAGTGATATCCTTGATGTTGTGTCCATTATAGAGAGCGCTTGCGAGATCAAGACGAATATCAGTGTGGGCACCATTTTTTTCGGGATTGAATCCTGCACCCCGGGCAGAAAGCGACGCCGTCACGGGACCGATGGTCTTATCTCCGATGAAAGCCCCGACATTAAGGCTATGGACAGCAGCCTTGACTTCATATCGCTCTGAATTCATACCGACGTGTCCGTCGGCGGCAAGACTACCAATGGGAGTGGTAAGCCTAAAGTCTGCCGCATAGTTCTCTCGATTGGCAGAAGCCTTACCTTTAATATTCAGGGTAGGGATGTTAATTCCATTGAGATCCACGAATTTCTTGACGATATTGGGGCGGCGCAGTTCGCCATCAAAGTTAAGATTGGCAATTAGATTCTTAAAGTCGAGGGCATTTTTAGCATTGCCTGTGGCGCGAAGCGACAGCGTGCCGGGAAGCGCCACGTCAAATTGCTCTATATAAGCATTTCCAAGCTCTCCGTTTGCCCTTATTCTCGCGTTGAGTGGTGTCAGGTCGGGTATAGCTGACGTATAAGCAGAGAGATCAGGCATGAAGCTATCGATATCGCTAACGCCCAGGCTTGCATTGATATCTACATCAAGAAGCGCAGACGGCTGGAAAGCGAGGAGAGCGTTAGGAATCGCTGCAGTAGCTTCGATATGAGAGAATGGGGTGCGAATGTCAAAATCCTTCAACATCATACCTACGGAGTCCATTGAGAATGTGCCTTTGCCCTCAGTAATAGAGAGACCACATTGCTCCATGCCACGGAGATACGTGATCGGGAGAGATATATTTGCCGCCTGATTGTAGAAATTTTCAAGTTCAATATCAAGAGCGGAGACGCGTATGTCGTTGGCGTCAAAACCTTTGACAGCAGGAGAACCTTGCACAGCGTAGCGGGCGTTGAAATCGGTCAGAGTGATACGGTCTGCCACCACAGTAGTGGGAGCAGAAGGAGCAGAAACAGTGTCAGGGGCAGGAGCCGGATGCTCCTTTACATATTCGAGAGAGGGGGCAAGCATGAGGGCATCACCATGGGAGGCAGTGACGTCGCTCATACGGATAGAATTAGTGCGAAGGTCGACCACACCATCATCAAGGATCAAGCTTTTTGCTTGGAATTTGAGGGTATCTATAGTCGGGAGCATCGTCATCAAGAACGTCATATTCTTGATGTTAAGTTTTTTAGCTGTAATATAAAAAGGCGTTGATGTAGTATCTTGGGGAGAAGGTTTCTGTTTCCAGACATCCATATTAAGAGAGATCTCGCCGTCACTGAGCTTAGCTTCATTGAGAGAGATCGTGCTTGTGCCGATATTGGCGCTTGACTTATCATCTACTTCGAGAAGCCCAGCCTTTATAGTCATGAGCATAGACGAGTCAGGGGAAAGCATACGGTAGTAGCCATCGCGGAGAAGCAGCTTCTTTATCTGAACATCAAGGGAGAGAAGAGGACGCAGCTTCACGTCGACCACAGCTTCACGGGCGAGGACCATAGTGTCGCCGGCAGCTTCGATCACGCTGACACCTGAGAGCGACAGATTGACCGGGAATTTGAGCCGAAGCCTGTCAATACCGATTTTCATACCTGTCTTGTCAGCCACCATCTTAGTGGCAGTCTTGACAGCAAAATCTTGAACAGGAGGGAGATAAAGAAGAACAGGAATAAGCAGAACGAGGACAATGAGACATCCGATCACCTTAAGAGGGCGACGAATCCACGCACTGCGAATGAGATGCCTTTTCGGGGTTTTCTTCTCCGCATTGCCGTTGTTCTCAGCCTGAGGTTGCGCCTGAGGGGGAGTATTTTGATTTTCGTTTGATTGCATGTAGATATAGTCTATATTCTTTAGTAACAATCCCCGTTTTTGATAGTTTAGAATATTATGACAATTTTTAACAAAATGATAATGTTTGGGTAATTATTTAGCGAATGTCTTGATAGTTCTCACACAGAGTCACCCGAACACTGTTGCGCCTTCTTAAAGTGGATTGAACCGGGGGCAAGACGAGGGAGAAATCTCACGCAGGGGGCGCAGGGAAGGTGGGGTCGGACGCGGGAGGACGCACGCGGAGCGTGCTCACTACACTGGAGTATGGGGGTATGGCAAAAATTCGCGAAATATGTTGTAGAACATATAATATAATTTGGTGAATAGGGAGGGATGTTGTAATTTTACGCCCGAAAGGAAAAAGTGTAGTTTTTACACTCATTTTCGTTGTAGGGTTGTCGGAGTTGTCGGCGTTGTCATTGTTGTCGGAGTTGTCATCGTTGTCGGAGTTGTCATCGTTGTCATCGTTGTCGTCGTTGTCACCGATACTTAGAGGAGACTGAGAAAACGACGAAAACGTTGAAAACGACGAAAACGTTGAAAACGTTGAAAACGAGGACAACTGCGAAAACGACGAAAACATTGAAAACAACGACAACATTGAAAACGACGACAACATTGAAGAGCTTGATAACATTATTAACTTAAAATATCATGATTAAAGCGACTAAAACTTTTATGGTGTTTGCCGGTGCACTTTTTGCATTATCAGCGTGCAACACCAAGGAGGCTGCCAAGACAACTCTTTCCGGCCTTGATCCAGAGAACTTCACAAGTGAGTATGAGGGAAAACCAACGGCACTTTATACACTTAAGAATGCCAACGGCATGGAGGTGTGCGTGACCAATTTCGGAGGACGCATCGTGTCGATCATGGTGCCTGACCGCAATGGAGATTTCAAAGACGTAGTGCTTGGCTTTGACAGCGTGCAGGCTTACTTCCCACAGAACAATCTGAGTGACTTCGGAGCTTCTATCGGCCGCTATGCCAACCGCATCAACCAAGGAAAGATCGTGATTGACGGCGACACAATCCAACTACCAAAGAACAATTTCGGGCACTGCCTTCACGGTGGACCTTCTGGATGGCAGTACAAGGTGTATACAGCAGAACAGCCCAACGACTCAACAGTTGTGCTCACCATGGATAGCCCGGACGGCGACAACAACTTCCCCGGCAACGTGAAGGCGACTGTGACTTATACACTTCTCAGCGACAATGCCATTGACATTGACTACAAGGCAACCACAGACAAAACAACGGTCATCAACATGACCAACCACTCCTACTTCAACCTTAACGGAGACCCCAACCAGCCTATCACCAACAATATCCTAACTGTGAACGCAGCTCGCTACACTCCAGTAGACAGCACATATATGACTACAGGCGAGATTGTTGAAGTCAAGGATACACCGATGGATTTCACGGTAGCCAAGGTAGTGGGTGAAGACATAGACAAGTTTGAATTTGTGCAGCTTAAGAACGGCAACGGTTATGACCACAACTGGGTGCTTGACGCAGCAGGCGACGACAGCCAAGTGGCTGCTACCCTCTACTCCCCCACCACCGGTATCCAGCTTGACGTCTATACCAACGAGCCCGGTATCCAGGTCTATTCAGGCAACTTCCTCGACGGCACACAGACCGGCAAGCATGGCATCGTCTACAAACAGCGTACCGGCATCTGCCTCGAGACACAGAAATATCCTGACACTCCGAACAAGCCCGAATGGCCCTCAGCCCTTCTGAAGCCGGGAGAGACTTATAACAGCCACTGCGTATTTAAGTTCTCGACAAAAGATTAAAGGATAGGAATTCATGATACATCATGAATAAACTGATAAAAGACAACACTACAACTGGCAACTTAACAACCAATAATAACTTAATAACCTAACAAACCCAAAACTATGGCAGTATTAGACTGGATTGTAGTCGGAATATTTGCATTGGCTCTGATCGGCATCATCGTATGGGTGATGAAGCAGAAGCAGAACAATGCCGACGACTACTTCCTCGGTGGCAAAGACGCCACCTGGATTGCAATCGGCGCGTCAATCTTTGCGTCGAACATCGGATCTGAACACCTTATCGGTCTCGCCGGCTCAGGCGCAGCTTCCGGTATGGCGATGGCACACTGGGAAATCCAGGGCTGGATGATCCTTCTTCTTGGCTGGGTATTCGTGCCCTTCTACAGCCGCTCCATGGTGATCACCATGCCGCAGTTTCTCGAGAAACGCTACAACCCGGCATCCCGCACCATTCTTTCAGTGATCTCACTTATCAGCTACGTGCTTACAAAAGTAGCAGTGACAGTGTATGCAGGTGGACTCGTGTTCCAACAGGTATTCGGCATCGAAAGCCTCTGGGGAATTGACTTCTTCTGGATCGCTGCGATCGGTCTTGTAGTGATCACAGCGCTCTACACCATCTTCGGCGGCATGAAATCAGTGCTCTACACATCAGTGCTCCAGACCCCTATCCTACTTCTCGGATCACTCATCATCCTCGTGCTCGGACTCAAGGAACTCGGCGGTTGGGACCAGATGATGGCAATCTGCTCAGAAGTGAAAGTAAATGAATACGGCGACTCCATGGTCAACCTTATCCGTGACAACCGCGATGCGCAGTATCCTTGGCTTGGAGCCCTCATCGGATCTGCAGTGATCGGTTTCTGGTATTGGTGTACCGACCAGTTTATCGTGCAGCGCGTACTTTCCGGACGTGACGAAAAGCAGGCACGCCGCGGTACAATCTTCGGAGCTTACCTCAAGCTTCTACCTGTGTTCCTTTTCCTCATCCCGGGTATGATTGCATTTGCGCTCCACCAGCAGCTCGGCAGCTTCCTGCCGCTCACTCCGGAAGGCTTGCCCAACTCTGACGCAGCATTCCCGACCCTCGTTGCGAAACTCCTCCCTGCAGGTGTGAAGGGTCTTATCGTCTGCGGTATCTTGGCAGCCTTGATGTCGTCGCTTGCATCCCTCTTCAACTCATCAGCAGCCCTCTTCACCATTGACTTCTACCAGAGATTCAAACCCAACACAGATCCCAAGAAGCTCGTCAAGATCGGACAGGCAGCAACAGTAGTAATCGTGATCTTAGGTATTCTCTGGATTCCGGTGATGCGTTCAGTAGGCGATGTGCTCTACCTGTATCTACAGGACGTGCAGTCAGTGCTTGCACCGGGTATCGCAGCGGCATTCCTCTTGGGTGTCACTTGGAAGAAAGCCACAGCCAAAGGTGGCATGTGGGGTCTGATCGCAGGTCTTGCAATCGGTATCACCCGTCTTGGCGCGAAGGTATACTACAGCAACATAGGAGCAACCCCCGATGGAGGCTCATGGTTCCAGTGGCTTTTCTACGACACCAACTGGCTCTTCTTCTGCGGCTGGATGCTCGTGTTCTGTCTGCTTGTGATCTTTGTAGTCAGCATGTTCACTCCAGCTCCAGATCCGGAGAAGATCAAAGGCCTCGTGTTCGGCACATCCACACCTGAGGAGCGTGCAGTGACACGTGCAAGCTGGGACAAGTGGGATGTGATCCACTCCATCATCATCCTTGGCATTACAGCAGCGTTCTACTGGTATTTCTGGTAATTCTTCTAATTCATAATGCATAATTCATAATGCATAATGATTTTTATTGCGTAGCAACCTAAGCATTATAATTATGAATTGTGCATTATGAATTATGCATTATTATATGAATTACTATAAGGAGCATTCGCGGCATTATGTGAGTGTAGACTGCGTGATTTTCGGTCTCCATGAGGGTAGACTAAATATTCTTCTCATAAAGCGACGCATGATGCCCGGCAAAGGACAGTGGTCGCTTATGGGAGGATTCGTCGAAGAGGATGAGTCCCTCGACGACGCGGCAAAGCGCGTACTGTATCAACTGACGGGACTTGAAAACGTCTATATGGAACAGGTAGGGACATTCGGCACACTCGACCGTGACCCGGGAGCGAGAGTGATTTCAGTAGCCTACTGCGCATTGCTGAACTTCGACGAACAGGATCATCAGAGAGTCAACGACAATGATGCCTGCTGGATACCTCTCGACGAGATGCCGGAACTCTTTTTCGACCATCCGCTGATAGTGGAGAAAGCTTTGGAATATCTCCGGCTTCAGGTCAACCGGAAGCCATTGGTATTCCAGTTCCTTCCGGAACTCTTCACTCTGAGCCAGCTGCAGTCGGTCTATGAGGCAATACTCGGAGAAAAACTCGACAAGAGGAACTTCCGGAAACGCATCTTGGAAGAAGGGGTGCTCGAAAAGACAGACCTCATCGACAAAAGCGGATCGAAACGTGGGGCGACGCTGTATCGGATGAAGATTAAATATTAAAGATTAATTATTAAAGATTAAAGATTAAAGTCAATATTCATGATAAATCAGGATGCAACGTGATGAATCAGGATGCAACATGATACATCATGATTTATCTTGAATAATAATGACAATAGAATACTGAATATATGCTTGAGAAACTTAAAGAAGAAGTATATAAGGCCAACATGAACCTTGTGAAGCACGGTCTCGTGATCTTCACATGGGGCAACGTGTCAGGCATCGACCGCGAAAAAGGGCTTGTTGTGATCAAGCCGAGCGGCGTTGACTATGACGTTATGAAGCCAGAAGATATGGTGGTGGTTGACCTTCAGGGAAACGTAGTGGAAGGGAACTTGAAGCCATCCAGCGACACACCGACCCACTTGGCCATCTATAGGGCTTGGCCGGAAGTAGGAGGCGTGGTGCATACGCACTCAACATTTGCAACAGGCTGGAGCCAGGCAGGACTTGACATCCCCAACATCGGCACCACACATGCCGACTATTTCCATGAAGCCATCCCTTGCACTGCCGACATGACAGAAGAGGAAGTCAAGGGGGCATATGAGCTTGAGACAGGCAACGTCATCATCAAGCGTTTCGAAGGGATGAATCCTATGCATACTCCGGGTGTGCTTGTAAAGAACCACGGTCCGTTCGCATGGGGCAAGGATCCTCACGATGCAGTGCACAATGCAGTGGTGATGGAGCAGGTGGCAAAGATGGCGAGCATCGCATTTGCAGCCAACCCGAACCTGACCATGAACCCCCTGCTTGTGGAGAAGCATTTCAACAGGAAGCATGGGCCTAATGCTTATTATGGACAGAAATAATTTTGAATTTTGAATTGAGAATTATTTCGGATGATTCTTATAATTCTTATAATTCTTATAATTCTTATAAATCTTATAAATCTTAAATATTTTATAATTCTAATAACCTAAAAACTTAAATATCATGTACGAGAATTTGGAAATATGGTGGGTGACTGGCGCACAGTTGCTCTATGGAGGTGATGCAGTCGTAGCAGTTGACGCACACTCAAAAGAGATGGTAGATGGTCTTAACAATTCAGGACGTCTGCCAATCAAGGTTGTCTACAAAGGAACAGCCAACTCATCAAAGGAGGTTGAGGCTGTCATGAAAGCTGCCAACAACGATCCGAAGTGCGTAGGTATCATCACTTGGATGCATACATTCTCACCTGCCAAGATGTGGATCCATGGCCTTCAGGCACTCCGCAAACCACTCCTCCACTTCCACACTCAATATAATGCAGAGATTCCATGGGAAACAATGGACATGGACTTCATGAACCTGAACCAGAGCGCACACGGCGACCGCGAATTCGGACACATCTGCGCTCGTCTGAAGATCCGCCGCAAAGTAGTAGTAGGCTACTGGAAAGATGCCAATACCCAGGACCGCATCGCAGTATGGCAGCGCGTGGCAGCTGCTTGGGCTGACGCCCAGGATATGCTCGTGCTCCGTTTCGGCGACCAGATGAACAACGTGGCTGTCACAGACGGCGACAAGGTAGACGCTGAAATGCAGCTCGGCTACCACGTAGACTACTGCCCCGTTAGCGAACTTATGGAGCACTACAAGAAGGTATCTGACGAAGACACCAAAGCCCTTATGGCAGTTTATTTCAAAGAATATGCACATGACGCAGCACTTGAGGAAGAGGGCACTACGGGCTACAAGTCTGTATATGAAGCAGCTAAGGCTGAGCTTGCACTCCGCAGCATCCTGACAGAGAAGGGCGCAAAAGCCTTCACAACAAACTTCGACGACCTCGGCACCCAGGACATCAACGATCCTAACTTCATCGGATTTGATCAGATCCCGGGTCTTGCTTCTCAGCGTCTCATGGCAGAAGGTATCGGTTTCGGTGCTGAAGGCGACTGGAAGTCAGCAGCTCTCTACCGCACACTCTGGTATATGAGCCAGGGCATGGGCAAGGGATGCTCATTCCTCGAAGATTACACCCTCAACTTCGACGGTGCCAACAGCTCAATTCTTCAGGCACACATGCTTGAGGTATGTCCGCTCATCGCAGAAGAAAAGCCACGCCTTGAAGTTCACTTCCTCGGCATCGGCATCCGCAAGGCACAGACTGCACGCCTCGTCTTCACTTCAAAACCGGGCGACGGCATCACAGCAACAGTAATCGACCTCGGCAACCGCTTCCGCCTTATCGTCAACGACGTGGAATGCATCAAATCGAAACCGCTTCCGAAGCTTCCTGTGGCATCCGCACTCTGGATTCCGAAGCCCAACTTCGAGATCGGCGCAGGCGCATGGATCATGGCCGGCGGCACACACCACTCATGCTTCTCTTACGACATCACTCCCGAATATTGGGAAGACTATGCAGAGATGGCAGGCATCGAGATGGTGCGCATCGACAAGGACACCACAATGCAGGGCTTCAAGAGGGAGCTCCGTTACAATGACGTGTATTATATGCTGAATAAGTAAATTAAAGATTGGTCTGATTGGTCTTATTAGTCTTATTGGTCTTATTGGTCTAATTAGTCTGATTGGACAATCTAATAATAATTGAAATAACGTGCCTGAAAAGATAAAACAGACAATTGAATCGGGGAAAGCTGTGCTCGGAATCGAGTTCGGCTCAACCCGAATCAAGGCGGTTCTCATCGACGAGAACAATAATCCGATAGCCCAGGGAAGCCACGAGTGGGAAAATCAACTTGTCAACAGCCTCTGGACCTACAGCCAGGAGGCAATCTGGTTTGGACTCCAAGACTGCTACAGGGATCTTCGCGAGGACGTGAAGAACAAATATGGCATCGAGATCAAGAAGCTTGCATCCATCGGCATCAGCGCGATGATGCACGGCTATATGCCTTTCGACAAGAACGGCAATATGCTCGCACCCTTCCGCACATGGCGCAATACCAACACAGGAGAAGCTGCAGCTATCCTTTCAAAGGAATTCGACTACAACATTCCGTTGCGCTGGAGCATCTCTCACCTGTATCAAGCCATCCTGAATGGGGAGGAGCACGTCAAGGAGCTTGCTTTCCTTACCACTCTGGCAGGATATATCCACTGGCAGCTGACCGGAGAGAAAGTGATCGGCATCGGTGACGGCAGCGGTATGATTCCCGTTGACCCCGAGACCAAGAACTACAGCGAGAAGATGGTGAAGAAGTTTGACGAGATGATTGCCGACAAGGGCTTTGACTGGAAACTCGAGGATGTGCTTCCAAAAATCCTTGTAGCAGGAGAAAACGCCGGCTACCTGACTGAAGAGGGAGCGAAACATCTCGACATCTCCGGCAATCTTGAAGCCGGAATACCACTCTGTCCGCCTGAGGGGGATGCGGGAACAGGTATGGTAGCCACCAACGCAGTAAAACAGCGCACAGGCAACGTTTCTGCAGGAACATCTTCATTCTCCATGATAGTGCTTGAGAAAGACCTCAGCCGTCCGTATGAGATGATCGACATGGTGACCACCCCTGACGGAAGCCTCGTTGCAATGGTGCATTGCAACAACTGCACTTCCGACCTCAACGCATGGGTAGGACTTTTCCGCGAATATACAGAGCTGATGGGCGTGCCCGTAGACATGAATGAAATCTTCGGCAAGCTCTACAACAACGCTTTGAACGGAGATCCGGACTGCGGCGGCCTTGTAAGCTACAACTACTTCTCCGGTGAACCTATCACAGGGCTCAATGAGGGTCGTCCGCTCTTCGTGCGTTCCGTAGCCAACAAATTCAACCTCGCCAACTTCATGCGTGCCAACCTCCACGCAGCAGTGGCTTGCCTTAAGATCGGCAACGACATACTGTTTGACGAGGAGAAGATCAAGGTGGATCGTATCACAGGCCACGGTGGGCTGTTCAAGACTCCCGGTGTAGGACAGCGCATTCTTGCAGCTGCTCTCAACTCCCCTATCTCGGTGATGGAGACCGCAGGCGAAGGTGGCGCTTGGGGCATGGCACTGCTCGCCGGTTATCTTGTGAACAATGTCAATGACCGTAACCTTGCCGACTATCTGGAGATGGAAGTGTTTAACGGCAATACCGGTACAAGCATCGCTCCGACAGAGGAAGACGTGGAAGGCTTCAACAAGTATATCAAGAATTACCTTGAGGCTCTTCCAGTGGAGAAAGCAGCGGTGGAATATGTGAAGTAAACAGCTATTATTATTAGAAATGGGACAGTTTAAACTGTCCCATTTCTAATATATGCTGATATTCTTTTAATTATTTAATGATCCTGTGTATTTAACATCAAGTGCTATATCCTTGACATTACCTTTCTGAATCAAGTAAGCTACAGACCAACTTCTATATTCGCATACTAAACTATTATTGTCTATTATTATCTCAAGTTTAAAAGTTGAATCTAAAAATGACCATTCTTTATGGATTTCAACAATAGAGTATGGAGATTTACCTTGAGTATATAAAAGACAATATTTTTTGAAATCAATATTATCCAATTCTTCAGTATCATTTCCAAAAATTTCTGAGAATTGTTTCTGATTAGAAATAACTATAGCTTTTTCATCAGCAACATCAATTGAGAATCTATCGGGCAACGAATAGGGGACACAGGATTCTTCTTGCCTATTCCTAACACATGAAATTATCAATGCCACTGATATGCACAATAACAATTCAATATCGGGATAATTAAAGATATTGTTTTTCATTATTTTAAAGAAGCTTGAGCAGCCTTGACAGCAGCAGTTGCGTCAATCAACCCATATCCCATATAACAATTCCAGGTCCCATTTGTTCTGCCATTAGTATAGCCGTATGAATAATTTCCAACTTTTCTTGCTGTCTTTTCAATAATATCATTGACCTCAATGTTCGTCAGATCCGGATTTATAGAAAGTATTAATGCAGCAACGGCAGCTGCCATAAAAAACGCTGAGGCCGGGATTTTCGCAAACTCCGACCTCAGTGTGATTTTTTAGTTATTGCACCTACTTTCGCAAGCAAAAGCAACACTTACTCAACCACTAACTTACAAATTA
>JAIDUH010000201.1 GCA_029060285.1 Muribaculaceae bacterium
CACCGAGTATCACAACCGGATTATAAGCCTTGTCAATGACAATGCCGACCAAATCCGAAAGAGAATGATAGCATAATATTTTATCCGACCACCGACTGAAAAATGTCGGTGGTCACAAAATCTCAAAGATATGAACGTGATATTTGAACACCCGACCATAATTTTTGATGAAAAGATAGCCGAAATCATCATTGAGTTTGTAAATCATATCCTCTATGCGGACAATGAGGATAACCTAAGGCGTATAGTAACCGACTTTGCTGATACTTATGCACTTGACAGGTACTTTGTATATGGTTTCGGCAGTCACCACCTATGGCTGAAGCAGAGAAAAATAACTGACCCGCAAAAGGTATTTGACTATCGTATTTTGATTGTAAATTTCTAAACTTATAATGATATGGCAACACGAATGACCGCAAACGGAGTAAGCACTACAACTACTCTCGGCACTGAACAATATGAGGTATTCTACATAGGCTTCCGCCCACGGCGCAAGCGATACCAATACGATTACCGGCACACTGACGGAGAGTTATTCTCTTGTGTCGCTCCAACTCTTACAGAATGTCGTAGAAAACGTAATGAATGGCTCAATAAGAAAGCAAACAACTGAAATATAGCCAAGCCGTAATATAGCCAGAGCGGTGTGACCTCGAGATGAAGTCGCACCGCTCATTTTTCTAAAAATTTCGGCCGCCAAAAGGCGGCGACAAAAAGGCATCCTATTTAATTCAAAGGATGCCCATGTACTATAGGGAGGTGACTCAAACCGTGGAACGTGCGTTCTCAAAACAAGAATGATGCGCTCCCATTTATATCTTTAAAACAAGTTGCTCTTTCTTTGGTTCTGCAAAGTTAATACTTATTTTTTATACTGCCAAATATTTATGAATATTTTTCATCATATTATTCATAAGAAAGATTTTAAGAACATTTAGAATTTGATACATTAGAAAGAAGTTAACATTCAGCAAGAATATCAGAATATTATAAGAAATCTATGATATTTCTATTTTTTTTCGTATCTTTGCACTTAATTTAGAGACACATGCAGTACACTGAATTGATAACATACTTTAAAGACAGGTTTACCGAATTGTTCCATAAAGACAGTTTGGATAGCTATCGTGTTCGATACCACAACACACTCTCTATCTTAAAAGAATTAAGAAATCTAATTGAAGGTTGGCAGGATAAGAATATCAAACGAGCAGAGACCCTTCTTTACTGTATAACGGAAGTAATTGGAATCATAGACCAAGATGACGTTTTTGATTTTTCAATATGCAGTAAATCACGCTTCGCTGATATATTAAACGAATTTTCAAAAGAACTTAAGGATATAAACTCAAAAAAAGATAGACAACCCTCCTTAAAAGGCACCCACTTAATATATTTACTCAATAAATACATATCTTTAAATCAAGATAAGTATCTAAATTTATTGTGGGACAAAATTGAAGGGATTTTATTTAAACCTGGAGATTTCCCAGATAAAGAATTAGTTCCTAACTTGGATAAGCTTGATAAGGTCATTTGCTCTCTTGCACGAGAAATACTCAATCGTGGGTATTCAAAAAGTGCTGTTTTCTTCTGGTCTCAAAAATACTTGAAAGAAAACAACTCAACTGAGGCTTTTAAAGAATTTAAAAAATTATTATCTGCTTCTGCTCTAAAAGAATATACGGTTATATTGCAACTATATATTTTAGACGCACCAGATTCTGCATTTACAGATTTTCATAGTGAAGTACAACCTTCAGTGTTAAATGAATTTAGAAGAAAAGATCCATCCTATCTACGATTCATAGCCAAAGCCCAGAATCGAAGATTTTTTATTGCAAAATCTAAGGTTACTGATGCTCAATCAGCGATTCGTTACGCTAAGATTAAACTTTATGGAGAATTAGATGCTATACATATAGGTATAAGCCAAATGAGCGTATCTATTTTTCAAAAGGCAATTGTGATAGAACATCGTCCCACCGACGAAGATTATGTGACAATGTATCCTACTCAGTTTGTCTTAGATGGTACATTTCCTCAGGATATAGCTACTTCAAACAAATATAGGGTCTTACTAAGAAATATAAAGAATAATCTTACCATAGATGATAGTGTAAAAATAAGATTAGACGGAGCATTAAGACATCTTAGAATTGCTAATGCAGACAATGAAATTGAACAACGATTCATAAACTATTGGATTGCACTCGAATTTATATTTTCTTCACCACTAATCGAAGAGAATACTTATTTAAGACTTAAAATTAATTTAACCAACATTCTATCTGCATGCTACGTAGCACGTAATTTGCAAAATATCGAATCAATATTAAAGACTAAAGGGCTTTTAGATAAAGATGATATGTTAGATGAGACTAATGTTGATACTATAATTGATAAGACATCTGGATTATTAATCAAATATCGTCTCATGAAATTTAAGGCGCGTTTATTTGGGCATAAAGATAAAAGAAAGGATTATTTACAGAACCATCGAAATAATTTGGAAGCTCATTTATCAAGGATATATCATCTAAGAAACGAGTTAATTCATGAAGCAGGAATAAATCAAGATATAGAAGACTTAACAAGTAATCTAAAATACTATCTAACATTCCTACTCAATCAAATGATAATCTATTTTTCATCGCTACCTAATTCAGGAAATCGAACAAACATAAAAATAGATGAATTTTTCTATGAGTATCAAATGATAATTGATAATATCAAAGAAGATTGGGCTATTGACAAAATGAGGAAAGTCCCATACCACAATGAATTAATCAGCTAATTAGTGTCAATGTCCCTACATACATCTTATAATAATACACCCCTACTACAATTCCTGTGGTAGGGGTGTGATTCAATATCCGACCTCTTGTATTAAGGTTGATATAATGCACATATTTCTGTGATCCTACGTTTCAGCAAACCAGAGTGCTTTTTGCCTTTGTAGCGGCAATGGGAAGTGTAGACTTTGAAAATGTTGCGGTCACCGGCTTTCAGCTTTTTTAGGATACTGCTCTTGTTTACCACACCGGGCCCACAGTTATAGGCGAGACAGCCTAACAGGATTGAGTCCTTGCCATATTTGGAATACAGGGCGCAGAACTTTCGGAGGTCTTTGCGGAGCAATGCGTCTGCCTGCGCTTCGGTCAGTTGCACGCCTCGGCGATAAGGCTCTCCCGGTTGGACCTGATGCCCGTAGCCGACATACGGCCAGTCCTTCGGGTGGTGCATAGTTTCAAATTTCTTTATAATCAGCACCGCTCGTTCAAATGGAGGCAACTCCATTATACTTCTTTTTGCTTGGGCGGTCGGCGTTGCTGCCGCAAGGGTCAGCAACGCCACGAAGAACATCAGTAGTTTTTTCATCGGCTGATTGGTGTTATAATTCCGGGATTGACGGGCTGGACGTTAACGCCGCCATCATCATCTGTTGATTTGCCGTTGAACTCGAATGTCTGCTCCCACGGTGTCGAGCCGAAATTATCCTCAACTACCACAAGGAACTTGTGGGCATCCGATGAGTTTGCCGTGTAGTTGAGGCGGAAGGTCTTGCTTTCGAGCAACACACG
>JAIDUH010000202.1 GCA_029060285.1 Muribaculaceae bacterium
AAAGACATGGAGAATAGACCCCTTTATCCCCCTTTTTCCGTTGGTGTTGACCTCGGTGGCACTAATACTGTCTATGCAATAGTAGACAAGACCGGCTATATAATCGACAAAGAATCATTCCCAACAAAGACTCCTACAGTCGATGTATGGGCTGATATGCTTGCTGATGGCATCAGCAGAATGATTGATCGTCATTCTCTGCTAGGTGACATCGTAGGCATAGGAATAGGAGCTCCAAGTGCCAATGCCACAACAGGAAGTATTGAAGGAGCTACTAACCTTCCATGGCCTCCACCGGTGCCTCTTGCTAACCTTCTTGAGGCTCGTCTTGGTCTCCCTGTCAAGGTAAACAATGATGCCAATGCCGCAGCAATTGGAGAGAAGGCTTATGGTGTGGCTGCCGGAATGAACGATTTTATTGTCTTAACTCTTGGCACCGGCGTTGGCGGGGGAGTCGTCTGTAATGGACATCTCCTGAGTGGAGCTCGCGGTTTTGCCGGCGAACTTGGGCATGTCACATTCCCCTTTGCTGCCGACCGTGTCTGTGGTTGTGGACGCAAAGGATGCCTCGAGACGGTGGCATCTGCAAGGGGGATTGTTGAGACTGCTCACAGACTGCTGGCTGAATCTGACCGTCAATCATCCTTGCGTGGAATAAAACCGGATGAACTGACTTCAAAAATTATATGCGAGGCTGCTCTTAAAGGTGATGAACTGGCTAAAGAAGTTTTTGATTTCACCGGAAAATGCCTTGGTGTTGCTGCTGCTGAATTTGCATCCTTCACTGATCCTGAAGCTATAATTTTGTTTGGGGGTGTCTCCAAAGCAGGCGACCTTCTCATCAATCCAATGCGCGAAGCCTTTGGAAAGCACACATTGCATCTATATCGCGATAGGGTGAGATTTTTGATTTCAGCCCTTGAAGGTGCCAATGCTGCCCTTATTGGAGCAGCATCCCTCCCTTTACTGAAATAGTATGGTTAGCAGAATATGCATTGTTGTCATTTCCCCAGTCGTGATAAAAATTCTTCTCGTTTGTTTTCAGAAATGGGTACGTAAGTTTTGCCAAAGACAATCCTGTTCCGTTCCACTATTTCTACGAGAGGAATGTTGACTATAAATGAGCGGTGTACTCTCATGAAAGTGTCGGTAGGAAGAAGGTCCTCAATCTCTTTCAGTGTCATTATGGATGGAAGAGGCTCAGAATCCTTTCGGAAAACTATGACACGGTCATTTCTTGCCTCTACGTATTCGATTGAGTCAAGCCTCATCTGTACCAATTGATTTTTTACTTTGAGAGTTATCATACGCGGAGCAGACCCATCATTGTGTACAGTTGAAGAATAAGCCTCGCTCATGGCCTTCCATTCTATTGCTCGGCTGACTGACTTTATAAAATCTGAATAACTGACCGGCTTCAAAAGATAATCAAGAGCATTCACCTTAAATCCTTGCAATGCATAGCTGTCATATGCCGTGACGAAAATGATCCGGGTGCTTGGAGGGATAAGTGCAGCGAAGTCTATTCCGTTGAGCATCGGCATATTGATGTCGAGAAAGATTAAGTCTGCTGAGCCTTCCATTACAGTCTTTACCGCATCTGCCGCAGATTCGAAGCAGCCCAGTAGAGTGAGGGAAGGGGTTTTCTCTACGTAAGTCTTGATGAGCTCGCGTGCTAATGGTTCGTCATCTATTACGATGCATTTCAATTGTTTGTTCATATTTTTATAACGTAATGCGTCTTCAAAGATTGTTGGTGATGCTCCTTAATGCACTGCTTTTTATTGATAATTCAGATATGAATACACCTGACTCATTCTCTATATTAAGCCGATAGGCATTTGGATACAATAGATTCAGCTGCTTTTCAATATTCCTTAATCCTATACCGGATGCCCCTTTCTCAAGGTTTTTGTTTTCTCCTTTCATGCTTGAATTCTCTACCTTGCATCTTAAATACTCATCATCTGCCTTGATGCGTATATTTATGAAACCACCGTCTTCAACTACTGCTACATGTTTGAATGCATTTTCTACAATGGTAAGAATCAATAGAGGGGCTATTCGCATTGAGTTGTCTTGTATTTCCGGAAGCTCACAAGTCAACTTCACAGAAGGGTTGAGCCTGAGGCTCATCAAGCGGGTGAAATCACTGATAAACTGCATCTCCTTACTTAGGCTGACGGTCTCTGCCTCTGAATCGTAGATCATGAATCGCAGCATGTTGCTCAGTTCGTGTAAAGATTGCTGGGCTTTGTCCGGATTAATGGCAATCAGGGCATAAATATTGTTTAGGGAATTAAAAAGGAAATGAGGATTTAACTGTGCCTTTAGGCTCATAAGCTCGGTATTTCTTCTTTCCGCTTCAAGTTCAAGTACCCTGCTCCTCATTTCTTCTCTCGCTTTTGAGGCCCGCATAGCGTAGGCGAGGGCTATGGATAGGATCATCATGACTCCATCCCTGATGATAAACCTTAAATATCCCATCAAATGTTGTCCGTAGGTCATCGGTATTTTCTCAAGGTGTCTTGGTCTCGGCAATCCTCCATGCGCTTCAAACCAGAGCGGAAGCAGAGAGCACAGGCATAATACAAGAACGACATTGATTACGAAAAAAAGTGGTTTGCTGTCTTTCCCGAAGAATATCTTTGGCACCAGGAGAAAGTAGTTCACGCAAAATATCCCGGTGTAGCAGGTGGCCATAAGGATATTGAATGTGGTCATATCTTTCGGTTCGCTGTCTTGCGAGAAAAGTGCAAGCATTGAGGGAAAATAGAAAAGCAGGAATGCCAACAGTACTACCGTTGCCGTCCCTGCCTTGGTGTTCTTGATAGGTGGAGTCATATATATTACATATTTATGTGTCGCAAACTCAACTTAAAGGTTATCAATAACCCGATAGCCCTCAACTTTCGCTTGCGAAAGTTGAATCACTCATATCTGATGGCTTCAATTGGGTCAAGATTTGAGGCCTTGGCGGCAGGATAAAAACCGAAAATCACACCGATCACTGTGCAGACTGCGAAAGAAAGCACCACTGACGAGGGATCGATCTGAACCGGCCAATTTGCAAAAATCTTGATGAGCCATGTGGCAAGGGCACCAAGAATAATTCCAAGCAACCCACCGGTGACCGAAATGATTATAGCTTCGATAAGAAACTGGGTCATTATGTCTCGTCCGGTGGCCCCGATACTCATTCTTAGTCCGATCTCGCGGGTTCTCTCAGTTACACTTACTATCATGATATTCATGATGCCGATACCACCCACAAGAAGAGAGATGCCTGCTACGGCTGCCAGGAGAACCGTCATCATAGAAGATGTCGACGAAATCATCTCGGCGAGTTCCTGCATAGATCGGATTGTGAAGTTGTCTTCCTGTTCGGGACGAAGTTTATGGTTTGTCCTTAAAATATCTGTCAGTTCTGCTATGGTCTCATCTGTCTTGTTTTCATCTATTGCCGATGCCTGCAATCCTTGGATATAATCTACAGCAAGCATTCGCTTCATCACCGTCGTGTACGGAACGAGAGCCAGGTCATCTTGGTCTTGTCCCATGGTATTATAGCCTTTTTCGTCAAGGACTCCAATCACTGTCAGAGGTATCGAGCCAAACCTGACCACTTTGCCAAGAGGATCTGAACCGTCGGGAAAAAGATTGTCTACAAGAGTCTTGCCGAGGACACAAACTTTAGCTGCCGACTTTACGTCAGCTTCAGTAAACATTTCTCCCTCTGCCACTTTTCTCTGCCGTATGTCGAGAAACTGAGTGTTTACGCCTTGAGCCTGCGACGGATAGTTGTTGTTGCCGTTCACCCATTGCCCCGAAGATGATACCATAGGCGTTATGTTGGCAATGGTGGTTGCTTGGTTCAGGATTGCATCATAGTCAGCAGGCTTAAGAGTCTGCATGTCGTCGCTGCTCTGTCTCACTCCACCTCTTCGCTCGGCGCCCGGCATGATCATGATCATGTTGCTTCCCATCTCTGATATCTGTGCCTTGATCGAGTTTTTCGATCCTTGGCCAATGGCGAGCATGGCTATGACTGCCCCAACGCCGATGATTACGCCAAGCATTGTCAGAAAGCAACGCATCTTGTTGTTGCCAAGTGCTTTAATTGCTATTTTTGATAGACTTCCGATATTCATATAATTAGTATTCGGTGTCAACGGGAAGATTTTTATATACTTCCTCTGCCGACTTTATTTCATGATTGTATTCATCGCTTACTATTCGTCCATCACGCAGCATTATGTTGCGCGATGAATAAAGCGCTATCTCAGGGTTGTGGGTAACGAATATTATGGTCTTTCCTTCCCGATGCAGACGCTGGAAAAGCGTAAGTATTGAAAAGGATGTCCTTGTGTCGAGGTTGCCGGTTGCTTCGTCAGCAAGAATTATGACAGGATTATTGACGAGGGCCCTGGCTATGGCAACTCGCTGTTGCTGGCCTCCCGACATTTGGTTGCTCTTATGGTATATACGTTCTCCCAAGCCGACTTCGTGCAGGCATTTTTCCGCTCTTTCTGCCCTTTCTTTGGCACTCACTGATGAATTATAGAGCAAAGGAAGTTCTACATTCTCAAGCGCCGTAGTCTTGGGAAGAAGGTTATAGTTTTGGAAAATGAAGCCTATCTTTCTGTTTCTGATTCGGGCACGTTCGTTCTTGCCCATTCCCTTTACAGCGATTCCGTCAAGGTAATATTCTCCGGATGTAGGGGTGTCAAGGCATCCGAGGGTGTTGAGGAGTGTTGACTTCCCGGAGCCAGAAGTGCCCATTATTGTCACAAACTCCCCTTCATGTATAGTAAACGATACTCCGCGCAATGCTTTGACGGTCTCGTCTCCAACCTTGAAGTAACGCTTAAGATTCTCTATTTTAATTATCTCTTTTGCCATTATTTCAACTTGTTTCTATTTGCACCCGGTGGCTTGGGCATAAACGGATTTTCCTGTGCCTTGGGGCCTTTGTTGTCTGAAGTTTTTTCTTCATACTGAAGCGCAACTTTATCCCCTTGCTTAAGTCCTGACGTTATCTGCTGATAGACATTGTTTTTCATTCCAAGTTCAACTGATGTCTCTACGAGTTTATTGTCTCTGACTACCCAAACAGTGTTTTTGGCAGGCTCTTTCAATGGCTGAGGTTTCGGTAGTTTAGAACTTTCATCATCTGCCATGGGTTCAAATTTCAAAGCTTTAAGAGGTACAGCAATAGCGTTTTCAAGCTCAAGTGTGTAGATTGAGAGATTGGCTGTCATTCCCGGTAAAAGTTTGTGATCAGGATTTGTCGTGGATACTATCGCCTCGTAGGTCACCACATTATTGGTGGTGGTAGGATTGATTCTGACTTGCGTCACTGTGCCGGTAAAGGTATCCTCCGGATAAGCGTCCACTGTGAAAGTGACATGTTGGCCCACTTTGACCTGGCCTATATCTGCTTCGTCTACAGCACCCACCACTTGCATATGGTCAAGATCAGCAATCACATACAGGCTTGCCACATTCATACTGGATACAACCGTCTGGCCTTCTTCTACCTCCCTTGACACCACAATGCCATCAATAGGGGAGGTGATTTCAGCGTAGGTGAGGTTCTTGGCAGCCCTGACCCTGTCTGACTGACTTTTCTCATAAGCAAGCTTAGCTACCTCATAATCCTTCTTGGATGTTTGATATTCATAGTCTGATATCAATTTCTCAGCATGAAGGGCCTTGTCACGCTCAAAATTGGTTTTATTATATTCATACGTTGCTTTTGCAGATGCCAAGGTTGCGTCCGCACTTTGCAATTCACTTTGAAGTACGGTCTTGTCTATTTCTGCTATCAACTGTCCTTTGGTGACTTGGTCGTTGTAGTCGACGAAGAGATTGCTGATAATTCCTGTCACTTGAGTTCCGACATCTACTGAGGTGATAGACTCCATCGTTCCTGTAGCGGTGACAACCTCTGATAATGAAGTAGGCTCTACCTCATATGTATCCAGCTCAAAAGAAGTTTTTTCAGAGCAGGAGCTGACTGCTAACAGTACGGCAGCCGGAAATATAGTCTTTCTCATTATATAGTAACTATTTTATTAGGGTTTTATAATCTGAATTCAAAAAGAAACTTCCTGAGTGGCATAATAGTTAATGGTCTTTTCGGCAAGTATAGCCATATATTTTGTCTGCAGGAGTTCAAGGCGGGCATTGAGGAGATTATTGTGGGCTGTAAGAAGATCGAGAGGATTGACATATCCGAGCTCGAACTGCCTGTTGACCAGATCCTCGGTCAGCTTTACAGCATTTAGTTGAGATATGCCTGCCGTGTATCTTGCCTGCGAGTTTGTTGCGTCGATGTAGAGGCTTTCAATGGTTTGCGATAGATTGTCGAGAAGTTCCTTCTTGGTTATGTCATATTCCTGCTCGGCGATCCTTGCCTTTGCTACAGCTCTCTTTGTCGAGTTGCCATCATAAATGGGGATGCTAAGGCTTAATCCAAGGTTCTCGTTGAAGTTATGACCCATCTGGCTTGTCCAGCTTGAACCTCCTGAATTGTATCCCGTGCTCAATCCTCCTTGAAGCGCTATGTTGGGAAGGTTTCCGGCTTTAGCAATCTTGACATCGTTGGCATATATTTCCTTACTCAGTTCATTGCTCTTTATAGTGGGAAGCCATGATGCCGCAGTATTGTAGACTTCGAGACGGTCGGGGAGGGGGGCGAGGACGTCAGAATCAGGAAACTTCACATCCGCTACCGTCAGGTCATAGTCGATTCCAAGCTCAAGTATCTTTTTCAATGCCATTTTGGAGCTTTCATAATTGCTCTTGGCTTGCGTGAGATTGTAGGCATCCTGAGCTCGCTGGCTTTCTATCTGGGCGTAGTCGACTTGCGAAGATCTTCCGGATTCGGTCAGTTTAAGGGCACGTTCAGCCTGAGCTGTACTGACTTGCAGTGTCTGTTCCGCTATGGATACTGCCTCGTCGGCATACATTATATTGAGGTAGGCCTCCAGAATACCGAGTTTTAGTGTTTTCACTACATCATCCCCTGCAAGATTCTGTTGCTGTTCGAGGATCTTAGCTGATTCTTGACGGTATTTCCTTACATTTCCTTCCCAGACTGTCCACGATGCTCCAATGTTGTATGAGCTTCCGTAGGAGTTGCCGTTACGTCCTGCACCCGGTGAAGGATAATTGGTCAGTGTCTGGTTTGTGTTGAAAGCTACTGTCGGGAGCCACGCATCTTTCGCCGACAGATAGTCCTGTCGGGCTGTCTGGATATTGAGCATAGTCCGCCGTATAGCTGTATTGTTCGTAGTGGCCCATTCGACGCAGTCATCGAAAGTCCAGATCTTGTCTTGGGCTTTCAATGAAGCTGAGCTCATGGAGAAGCCGGCAAGTAGAAGAATCAGTCTGCATTTTTTCATCATAACTGTTTTGATTAGTCTTAATCTTTTCCTTGATGCAAAATTAATCTATATGTTTCTAATAAAAAAGAAAATACGGCACATACCTTAATTTTTATGGTAAAAAGTAAAAAAAGAGGGGTCATTGCAACTCGATACACTCAAGTGTTAAAAAATATTATTTTGTTAATGTGGTCTTTATTGCCCGAAGCTTGCATTGTATCATCGTTTTCGGTGTACTCTATAAGTTTTAGGATATATTAATTTGGTGATCTGATTTATTTTATTAATTTTGTAATTGAATTATTCGAAAATTGATAATGTAATGACTACAAAAGCGAAGGAAATAGAAGATATGATGATTGGAATGCGGGATGATGCTAAGGCTAAGCATCTTATGCGTTTCTTCAAATGTGCTCCCGGTCAATACGGCTTCGGGGATAAGTTTTTGGGAATAAAAGTGCCGGAGACTCGTTCAATTGTAAAGGAATGCCGGAATCTTGTCTCTCTAAAAGATGCCGTTGATCTTGTAAAATCAGAATGGCATGAAGTGCGCCTGGCAGGTTTTCTATTTCTTATTGAGCTTTATAAGAAAGCGGTTAAATCCAAAAATAGAAAGAGTGTCGAAGAAATTGTAAATCTCTATCTTGAACTTATTCCTTACGGTAATAATTGGGATCTTGTTGATCTCGTCGCTCCTAAGATTCTTGGAGAATTTCTGGTAGATTGTCCGGAGAAAAGACAGATACTTGATGTTTTCTCTGATATGTCTGACAGCTTATGGCATCAGAGAGTGGCAATAGTCGTAACATGGACACTTATATGCAATGGAATGTATGAAGAAACATTACGCATAGTAAAGAAATATCTCAATCATTCGCACGACCTCATCCATAAGGCTTCCGGTTGGATGCTTCGGGAGGTCGGCAAGAGAGGAGGAGATAAGGAGTTGAGGGATTTCCTTGACAGCTATGCTTCTTCTATGCCACGCACGATGCTTCGCTATTCGATTGAGCGATTCCCGGAACAGGAACGACAACATTATCTTAAACTTAAAAAAGATGATTAGAATCGGTAGATTTGAATTCGGATTCGCTCCGCTTTCAATGGTGATACTATTTATAGTGTTAAGTATATTTGCAATTTCATCAGCCTTGAGTCAGGCAAGACCGGAGTGGCCTATGCCATTGTCAGGACTTATTATAATAAATGAGAGTGTGGCGTTGCTCGCCACACTCATATATGGTATTCTTTTACATTTAATAATGACATTTATGTCATGGATTAAACAGCTGAAAGATTAAGTTATCCGAATGTCTTTTCAAGTTTCG
>JAIDUH010000203.1 GCA_029060285.1 Muribaculaceae bacterium
AACCGAAGTATCTCGGTTACCTTATTCCAAGTACCAAAGTCTGCGAGTTTCGAGCGGAATTAACCCTCACCTATGGGGAGGCGGATTTGCCGTTGTGTATACAATCGGCATATCTTGCCAAAGCAAGGTTGACCTCCATTTCATAGCCCGCGCAACATCAAATTTACTACAGATTTAGACCCATGACTGCTCCTCGTAATCCAATGAACCGGAGTTTCCCGATACATCGGTTAGACAAACCGAGGTTTCAAGGAATATCAGTCAGTCAGACTGAGACTCCAAGAGTCCTAATTCTGCGAACTGTAGTTTCTTGATACTACGGTCCTATAACCATGCAACCAGAGATACATCATCCGTGAAACCGAGATTCCGGATAGTCGGATGATTAGATAATTGAATCATTGTATATCTCAGTAATTGGGTTATTGCAACATTTGAGTCTTTGGATATTTGTATAAATGTACATTATGACATTGTAACATTATATCATTGGATTATCCGATTATCCGAATCAAGTTTCAAAATCCCAAAGTCTCACAGTATCAAAATCTCATTGTCTCATTTGGATATATCGTTTTTACAATATCTTCCATGTGCGTCTTTTGTGATAAAACCCCTGCCGCCTTCTTTCAGGAATCTGAATATCGAGGCACGTGAGATACCGAGTTTCTGTGCTTCCCGCAAGATTTCTCTCGTTGCGAAAGAGTCTCCGAGATTTCCGAGCAGCTCGGTATATCTTGAGTCAAGCATACCGGTTTCCAGTTCCGGAGATATGCGTTCTTCCATCGTCCTGAAATATTCAGTCAGCATTATTGCCCGTTCCGCACTCTCTATGTCGATTATCTCCATAGATACGCCCTCACAAACACCTCTCATAATCTGGATAACAAGGCAAAAACGTATAAGATACGTTTCAAGTTTTCCACATAGTGCCCTGACGACATCTGAATCGGTGGCAGAATATTCGGCATTGCTCACCTCGATTTTCCATCGGTTCACACGTAGTTTTGCCTCGGAGGAAAATGGAAGCTCATGTGAGATTACGTTTCCCTCTTGGTTTGTTGTGAGAGTAAAGCCTACCACCTTCCGGATTATTGTCTCCCATTGTGCCAATACATCATCTGGCATATCAGTGTCATTCCATGCCGGCATTTCGTTGATTTCGGGGTATACTTTCAAGAAACGTGATGAAAAACCGTTCAACATACGTTTGCCTCCAAACTGTTCACCGAGACGCCCCGGCTGGGTAGTACCTATTATCGAGCAATACGGTTTTGACAAGAAAATATGCTCGTTGTTTGATTTTCGGCTATATTTGAATGGCGTACCGCTGAAGAGACTTAGGAAGTAGCCCTCATCAGAACCGTTGTAGCGGTTGAAGTTGGAGAGAAGACTGTCTATCTCGTCTTTGTATGTGAGGACTCCACGCGGATTGTCCCGCAACGCTCCAATAAGTGCTTCGACTGTAGAATCAACGACCACATGACACTTACGGATAGGCACAGCCATTTCCTCAGGTAGTGAATTTTTCTCACGTTGCTTGGCTGACATTCGTTCCCATTTGTGGTATACCTCCATCTCCTTACAATATATCCGGTCATATTCGCTGTCAATCTTTAACAGTGGTGCGACGGCCTGTTGCAATGGCGGTGTCTTGCCACAGCTCGGTGAACCGACAAGCACCATATAGATTATCGGACGGTCAATCCATCCGGTCATAAAACGGACTGACCATGTGTTGCCCATAGCTGCTGCAAACGCTGTCAGGAATGAAGCAGCCGTGAAGTCAACATTAAAATTCTCATATTCCTCAAAGGCTTCAACGATATTGCTGATTGCATCCGGGAAAACCTCAAGGGGAAAAGAAGGTGCATCTGACAGGATACCATCTTCCTCAAATTCCTCAGGATCATCTTCTATCAAGCCACAAGCCGGTATGGGTGGCCTCTTGGGGTTATAGTTTCTCATAGCAGTCAGATGTTAAGATTTCGGTTACCCAGTGCCTTGCGGACTTCATATTCAGGATAGAGAACTTTGTTCCCAGTCTTGACGGGTTTAAGTATGCCCTTGTTGGCCCAGTGCCAGAGAGTGGCATCGCATACTCCGAAGAGTTCCTTCACTTCTGTTTTGGTGAGCATACGCTCCTTCTTTGCGGCCTCGACCATTGAGCCGAGTTCATCCTTTGCACGACGGATTAGATCATCGGAAAAGGCTTTGAGGTCTTCGGGGCTCATCTCAACTTTGACGTGGGCGCGGCCCTCATTGAGAATATCTAAAAGGTGTTCCATATTTATTCTATTACCGTCATTGTTTGGGCGGTTCCGCTGACGGCTTAAGACGGAAACGCCACCGCTCCGAAATGGAACGATGGCGCAAAAGTATAGCGGAATTTCTTGAAATAAGAAGAATTAGCTGTTCGTTTAGGTCGCGAACTCAGAAACGAATCAAACGAATTGAAAAGGGATTATTTCAGTCGATATTTTCAGGATTTTTCATCAAAACTTCGGTCTTTATCTTGTCAATCGCGAAACGATTTTCAGGCTCATCTTTTCCATACCTCTTTCCACGAGGCAATAGGCTTTGAAGAGTATTAATGTCCTTCTGCACTTGCCGCGTCCCCACTATTTTGACTTCAGGGAAAGAGGTCTTCAGAGCATCCATAAAGCGGGTAACTGTGAGATTCGCTTTGATTTCATCAGCCTCAACAAGCGCAATGTATAAACGAGCTATATCAATTCCTCGTACATTATACTTCAACCAATCACCAATACGATTCACCATATCCTGATCATGAGTCGGTACAAGAGCCGACAAATCCTCAACAAACTTCTCTTTCTTAATTGGCTTGATAGACAAAGGTATGGCTTCCTCTACGTCATCAATCCCACTTAACGCCCATTCCGCGATATTACCGCTTTCAAGACATTTCCTGTAATTGAGATATTCGCCCAA
>JAIDUH010000204.1 GCA_029060285.1 Muribaculaceae bacterium
TTATATACATACAAATGTAGGAGCTCACTGCACAGGTGGAATTGTCAATGGCAGACACAGAAAGATAAGCCATGTCATCCAAAGCGGCGACACTGTTGAGATACTTACCTCAGCAACACAGTCGCCTAAAACGGACTGGATGAATATTGTGGTCAGTTCAAAAAGCCGCAATAAGATCCGCCAGAAACTCCATGAGCAACTACAGGCAAGAGCTGAGCTCGGTAAGGAAGAGCTTATGCGCCGTGCAAAAAACCGCAAGATAGAGATTGATGAGTCTTTGATGATGAAGCTCATCAAAAAAGAGGGATACAAGTATGTCAATGAATTCTTTGCAGACATAGCCGACGGAAAAGTTGATGCAGGAAAGTTTATCAACACATATCAAGTGGCAACGGCTCCGGAAGACCACTCAGAGCGCACCACTGCTGAAGACTTCGAGTTGATACGTGATGACAACGAGTCTGCAGGGGAAGTATTGACTATTGGAGAAAAATCCATCAAAGGACTCAGCTATAAGTTTGCAAAGTGCTGCAATCCTATATACGGAGATAAAGTCTTTGGGTTTATATCCTCCGATGGAATGGTGAAGATACATAAGACTGACTGTCCGAATGCAGCCAATATCCGAGGACGCTATCCGTATCGACTGATAAGAGTGGAATGGAGTGGCAAAGGAGGGTCGGAACTGCCGGTTCAGCTCCGTATCGTGGGACAGGACGATATAGGAATTGTAGCCAACATCACTTCCATCATCAGCAAGGAGTCAAAGGCTTCCCTTCGTAATATAAGGGTAGATTCCAATGACGGACTATTTCAGGGCTACCTGACCCTTGGAGTTTCGGACAACGCCGTGCTGTCGGCAATCATCAAGAAGGTAAAGACAGTAAAAGGAGTCAAGGAAGTCACGCGAATTTAATATATATAATTTAGAATTTTGAGTTTAGAATTAATTAATGGATAAAAGAATAAAGAAAATATTGGGGATTTCGGCTCTCGTTTTCCTTGTGTCGGCTTCAGCAGCGTGCAAAAGAAAAAATGAGGCTAAGGAGCGTGTGCAGGCAGAACGTGAGAGATGGGAAGCATCTCTTCCTGACTCACTTAAGGCTGTAGAGAGACAGACTGATTCCATAAAGGCGGAATTGCAAGCTCTCAACAATTGTTTTGAGGCAATGGTGCATACCTTTGAATATGTCGATAATCCGCGTGAAGTGGAAGGATATTACATTGCCGGAGCTTGGAAAGGCATATATCCGTTGAAAAAGACCGGTCTGGTGGCGAGAATAACAAAAAATGAAAAACTTGAGCTGATTGCCGCTCTTGCCGGAGGAGCCCATTTTGACAGGCTTCGTGTAGAGGGCAATGGACAGTCAGCTGAGACTTCTATAGTGCGACATGATCAGGCGCTCAATTACCGGATGGAAGGATTGAATACGGTATGCTTTTCTGACAGTGCAGCTTCCTCGTGCGCCCGATTGATAGCTGAAAACAACGGTAGTGATATAAAGATTATATACCTTGAAGGGGACAGACAGACCGGTGCACTATCCTACCCTAAGCAAGACCAGTCTACCATGATGTCTACTTGGAATCTCTATGAGGTAACTTCTCGCATTTCCCGAGACGAACGCATGATACCGATGCTCGCAAAGAAAGGAGCCATTATCTCTCAAAAGATTGAATCGTTGAAGAAGTAACGTTGGACGTTGTACGTTTGACGAAAATGCTTCACTCAACGTAAAAACATAAAACGTAAAAACATAAAATGCAAAGTATAACCCTTAAAATAATAAATAACATGAATCTATCACCCAAAGACCTCGAGACACTCGCAAAAAGAGGAATTTCTGAGGCAAAACTCGAAGAGCAACTAATCATGCTCAAGGAAGGTTTTCCTTTCCTTAAGATTGAGGCAGCCGTAACACCGGGCCACGGCCTCACAGTACCCTCACCTGAACTTATCCAGCAGAGCGAAGATATGTGGAAGAAATATCTCGCCGGTGGTGCCAAAGTCATGAAGATGGTGCCTGCAAGTGGAGCTGCTTCACGTATGTTTAAAGACCTGTTTTCTTTCCTCAACGGAAAGAGCAATAAGCCGGACAATGACTTCATGAAGAAATTTTTCGAGAACATCGAGAAATTCGCTTTCTTCGGAAAACTCAACTTCCTATGCCTGCAGCTTTTCGGGTATAGCGTTGCCAGCCTTATAAAGATGGGTAGATATAAAGATGTGATCGACATCCTTCTCAACAAGGTAGGTCTCAACTACGGCAAGCTTCCTAAGGCTCTTCTCGAATTCCATAAGGAAATGGGAGGAAGCCGCACGCCCCTTCAGGAGCATCTTGCTGAAGGCGCGCAGTATGCAGCAGGAAAAGACGGGAAGGTGCACCTTCACTTCACAGTATCTGAGGAGCATGTACCGCTCGTAGAGGCCAAGCTTGAGGAAATCAAGTCTGTTATGGAGCATGCTTACGGCGTGGAATATGATATTACTTTAAGCGTGCAGAAGCCTTCGACGGATACTGTTGCTTCAAATATGGACGGCACTCCATATTATGAGAATGAAGAACTTTTCTTCCGTCCCGGCGGTCATGGAGCCCTTATCGAGAATCTAAACGACCTTGATGCCGACGTGATATTCATTAAGAATATCGACAACCTTGTGCCGGATGCACTCCGCCAGCCTACCATTACATATAAGATGGTGCTCGGAGGTATTCTAGTAGGAGTCAAAGCAAAAATCGACAAGTATTGTGAGAAGCTCGCCAAGGGAGTACCTTCAGGCGAGGAGATGGTAGAAATGCTTGATTTCTTGCGTCATAAACTTTGCGTGACCCATGACAAGGCTTCTGAAATGACACCGGAACAGCTTCGCGACTATCTCTTCAGCAAATTCAACCGTCCGACTCGCGTATGCGGTATGGTGAAGAATGAAGGGGAACCGGGCGGAGGTCCGTTCCTCGTATATAATCCGGACGGCACCGTAAGTCCACAGATTCTTGAGTCTTCCCAGATCAATCCGAATGATAAAGAGGCTCAGAAACTGCTTAAGGAGGCGACACACTTCAACCCGGTTGACTTGGCTGTATGCACAAAGGACTATAAGGGAGAAAAATTCTATCTTCCTGATTATGTGGATAAAGCTACCGGATTTATCTCAATCAAGAGCCGCGAAGGCGTAGAGATCAAGGCACTTGAACTTCCGGGACTCTGGAATGGCGCAATGAGCGACTGGAATACCGTAATGGTGGAAGTACCGGTAGAGACTTTCAACCCGGTGAAGACTGTCAACGACCTGCTTCGTACGACACATCAGCCATCGTAATAGATTTGAAAGATATGACAATCGGCTGCTTTCTCAATGAGGGCAGCCGATTTATTCTTATTTGAACGTCGGACTCACGAGCCGTGCGTCCCTATAGAATATTCTATATAATCGGTCTTAACTACGATGACACGGATGTCCTTCCTCACACTGACGGGTATAGACGCCCTCTGCCAAAGCTGCCATAGGAGCGGACGCCAAAGCAAGAGATAAAAATAATGTCTTAAATTTCATAATGAAGTTGTTTAAACTTATTTACGAATTTTTACGAATTAAAAAAATAACAATGAAGAGTTAAATCAAAGATTCTTTTTATTAATCTTCCGACATCTTTTGGCTCGTCATTTTCGTTTCTTAAGGAAACTCGCCGATTTTCAATTCGGCATCTTTTGCCTCTTTCATCA
>JAIDUH010000205.1 GCA_029060285.1 Muribaculaceae bacterium
TCCTTCTTCATGAAGCGAAATCTGCTCGCAAAGCTGACGAAATCTTAATAAAAAAATAAGTCGAAACAACTTCAATTCCAGAAATAAAACTTATTAACATGCTTGATCGATTGAGAATACCTATAAGTAACCTTGACAATAGCGAAAGTGAAAATTCTTCTCTTTCTGAGTATTTAACTCTCTATTGTATGTGCCTTATTGTGGGATTATTGATAGGGTTATATGGATTCTTCCAAAATCAATATTTACCATCCCATACGAAGTGGATCGCAAGTTTCACATACATTCTTCCTGCTTATTCTTTGGTTGGGGTTGTTTTACGATTCAGAGATGCAAAGGCTACGACTATAGTATCGTTGTCAATATTACTTCTCACCGATACCACAAATTCGATATATATATTTGTCAAGGATGGTGGTATATCTCTACAATTTGTTATGGAAATTATCTTATGTTTGATGTGGGTATGTTGGATTGTGTATTTCATCAAAAGTAAATCTGTAGAGTTGTATTTTCCAAAACATGCAAGAAAGATAAATAATTTCGATGGTAGATTTTTAATTGTATTTGTAGGATTTTGTCTGGCGCTGAATCTTACAATGATTTCTTATATCAAGAACCTTAATTTTAATATGAAAGCATATCAGGAAATCGTAGGAAAATCTTCACAAATTCGCGGTTTTAATGATTCTCAAATAAAATATTGGGATTGCACTATTGAAGGAGATGTATGCAACGTGTATTTCATACATAATGATAAATTTATCTCGCAAAATGCCTTTTATCAGAATTTGGATCGACCCTATTTTTCTGATGAATTGCTTTATACCGTTATTGCCGCAGCTCCTGATTTTATCCGCTCTATAATTGATCATAATCTTGCGCTTGTATTTAATGTGTTTTATAAGGATATCTCTGATAGAAGAGTATTTAATATTTCTTATGAACAGATTAACAATCTTAAAGATCTCGAACCACAAGAAGCCTTGACTCCTGTGGAAATGCAAAAGATAAGAGAATCTTTATTGGAAATTTTGCCTTCAAAAATAAATAAAAATATAACTCTTGTTTCTCTTGAATGGCTAAATGAAATCAATTTGATTGCAGTCTACGAAGTAGACGAGAATAGAGAAAAGTATATTGATGTCTTTGATGATTTCAAGACTCAAGCTGAAGACTTCGACAATCTTCTTAAAAAGAAAATTGAAGAAAGTAATCAGGCTGTATTATTTATGTGGCACAAGGAAGTTGCACTTAAGTTTATCCTTAGAGGTTCGAAGACCGGATATGAAGAAGCCATAATAATTATCTCCAAAGAATAATATTTTCCTGTGTAGTTTTTCGAGGTATTATCAGTTTTTTTAGTAATTTTGCACTGAAAAGATAAGTAGCTCGCAAAAATTAATGATATGATAAAGGCGAGATAATCTTGAGTCAGGTTGGCTGCGGAGCGAAGGAGCTTAGCGAGCTAAGCGATTGAGCGACAATACCAAGAAAGCCAAGATTAGCCGCAGTTATCATATCAAGACCCTTGCGGTTGCTTGGATTACATTGTCGTTTAATTTTTGTGAACTACTTAATTCATTATGGATTTCAAAAACATAGAACTCGACGTACATACACATACTATAGCGAGTGGCCATGCATTCAGTACCATTCAGGAAATGGCAATGGGGGCAAAGGAAAAAGGAATTAAGCTATTAGGTATCACAGAGCATGCTCCCGGTATACCCGGTACTTGCGAGACTATCTATTTCCGTAATCTTCATATCGTACCACGCGAAATGTATGGAGTCAATTTGATTTTGGGCGCAGAGATCAATATTCTTGATGGAGAAGGGAATCTTGATATGGATGATGAATTGATGTCAAAGCTTGATCTCAGAATAGCCGGAATTCACTCGCTATGTTATAAATGGGGTACGCGTGAGGAGAATACTCATGGAATGATAAAAGCCATCAGCAATCCCTTTGTTAACATCATCAGCCATCCGGGCGACGGAACCGCTGAATTGGATTTTGAGCCAATTGTGTTAGCTGCAAAAGAGCATCACACTCTTCTTGAAATCAACAACAGTTCCCTGAAGCCGGTACGCAAGAAATTATCAGCAAAGGCAAATAATATAGAGATTCTGAAGCTATGCAAGCGTTATGATGTGCCAGTCATACTCGGAAGTGATGCTCACATATCGTTTGATATAGCCAATTATGAATATCTTCCTCCTCTTCTGAATGAAACAGAATTCCCGGACTCCCTCATCATTAACACCTCAATTGAGCACTTTAAATCATATCTAAAACTTGATTTTTAACTAATCCAGATCCCGGTATGTGGCACGACATAGGAATCGAGTTGAAGCCAACCGGAAAGCATAATTTTGAAGCCGCTTTGACTCCAAGTCTCAACAATAATCAGCCGGGAGTCTATAGACTATACAAAAGCGTACGGTTGGAAGGAGAAAAACAAAAAATATGGCTGATGACAGAGTTTGTACTTAATTAGAATTGTAAATCTTCTTTATCTCCAGATAAGAAAAAATACGCTTTTTTTTGTAGAATCAAAAAAATATTGTTACCTTTGCAGTGTTGTACATCAGTGCAACACTGCAAAGAATTATTATCCTTAATATATCTGGCTATGATAGAACTGAAAAATGTTACTTTTACCTACAAGGGCGCAAAAAGCCCGGCCTTGTATGATATAACAGCTCAAGTCGGCACCGGACTTTATCTGCTTGCCGGGGAAAACGGAGCAGGCAAGACAACACTACTTCATGTCATAGCCGGACTTGCACACCCACAAGATGGAACAAGCTATATAGATGCACATCCTTCTTGCACAAACAATCCTGCAGAAATGGGCGATGTATTCCTATTGGAAGACAATATGAGATTTCCGGGCAAAACTATCAAAGAATTCAAAAACTTACATTCGCGTTTCTATCCAAATTTTTCACAAGAAAAATTTGATGAAAATCTGAAGGCTTTCGGGCAATCAGGAAATGAACCCATGAACTCACATTCTCTTGGTAATCTCAAAAAAGCGCAGTTATCTTATGCACTTGCATTGGGAGTGAAAGTTTTGCTTCTTGACGAGCCGACTAATGCACTCGATATTGAAGGCAAAGAGACACTTCGCAAACTAATCTCTGCAAACATAAGTGAGAATCAAACAATCATAGTTTCAACACATACTGTCTCAGATCTTGAAAAACTATTTGATGGGGCTATGATAATGCAAAAATCCAAGCTTCTGTTTGTGGGGACAGAAGAAGATGTGGCAGAAAAATTAGCATTTGAATACTCCAACCATCCTGATATGGACTCGCTCTATTCAGAGAATATTGGAGGCCGATACCTTAACATATATCCGTCTGATGATCATGAAGAGACCAGGGTTGATTGGAAGGCCCTTTATATGGCACTGCATTCTGATAAATTTCAATGTATAATATCTCAACTACAAAAGTCATGAAAACACAGGATTCATCTTTCTCGTGGCACAGAGTGGCACAGTTGTACCGATACAATGCTCCATGGATCAAGAAGCAAACTATAATTTATTTTCTCTTTTCATTGGTAACTTCTCTCGTATACCTTCTGATTCCATCGCAGACAATACGCATGGGAATCTATAGCCCATGCAGAACTATCCTGCTCTTTATGTTCATATGGGCGCCGGTAGTGTTTACAAAAGGAGGGGATACCAGAATTGTTGACAGACTCATCCCTGCAAGCGCACTTGAGAAATTCTTGTTTTATATGAGTTATCTTTTTATATTCATAGGATTAGCTTGCTATCTATGTCCATGGATAGCAGAAAAAATATCTTTGGAATTTGATCTTTTTTGTACGGATAGC
>JAIDUH010000206.1 GCA_029060285.1 Muribaculaceae bacterium
CCTTTTTTGAAAGAAAGTGTATAAAAGCAAAATGAAAGAGCTTTATAGAGCAAATGATATTACAAATCTATCTTGTTCCACCTTACGACAAACCCGCTCCGCATTCTTATAAGAGGTCTTTTCAATCTGGAAGAGGTTTGTCGTAGGTGAAACAAGGGGATGCCTGGGAGTGAAAAATGCACCCTCAATTAGTAGGGACGATCTTGATTGATTTGGTAGAGAGGCGAGCTTCGAGATACTGCAGGAATTTGTCGCTTTGGGCCTTGTCCATCGGCTTGGAGTAGCGGACGAGTGCCACATTGAGGGTGTCAAGGCTACGGGTATCTACATTGCTGACTATTGCTCGAGTCACTGCGATATCAGCCACTTCCGGGAAGAGCACTTTCAATTCCGGGGAAATTGTGGCGCCCATGGTATCATTTCGGCAGATGTCGGCGTTGATGGCACGGAGGGAGTCAATTGTCTCTCGTTGGGTGTTTATGGTGTTCTGTGTCACCTGGTACATGTCGCGGAGCATAGTAGATGTTGCCTGATTAGCATCAAACATGTTTTCAGGACTATCCCCTTGAATGATCTTAAGGCGTGTGCCTCCGAGATTGTAGTCCGGAAGTTTGTCGGTAAGAGCCAGCACAAGGGAATCTTGAGGAAGCACTTTGCCTATAAGGCTTACGGTGAGAGTCTTTTGATTTCCTTTCATCACCGCCGAAGAATGAAGCACCTGCGTTCCGTCGAAATTGAACTGCTGGTCAACAAACTTCTCGCAATTGGCATTGAAAGCCGACTGCTGGAACACTCGCCATGTGAGATAACAAGCCGGGATCATTGTGAGTATGGCAATGGTATATACCAGATTCCTGACCCTCTTGGCTCGGAGGGGATTTGAGAAGTCCTTGACATGATATTTCATCAATTTCACGCCTACTGTGGTGGCGCACGCAATAAAGACTGAGTTTATGAAGAAAAGGAAGAGGGCACCGAAGAAATAGGTCATCTGGAAGGTAGCGAGACCATAGCCTACAGTACATAATGGTGGCATAAGTGCAGTGGCGATGGCCACACCGGGAATTACATTACCCTTCACCTTGCTCGCTATTGCCAGTATGCCGGCAGATCCGCCGAAAAATGCGATGAACACATCATATATAGTAGGGGAAGTACGAGCCAGTAGCTCGCTGTGTCCTTCATTGACAGGGGAGATAAGGAAGTATATGCAAGATGTTATTATGCTGAAGAAAGCCGCAGCCAAAAGGTTCCTGAAAGAACGCTTCATGAGCTCGAAATCTTGGATGCCAACAGCGAGTCCGATACCGATAATTGGTCCCATGAGAGGCGAGATAAGCATCGCGCCTATTATGACAGCGGTAGAATTGGTATTAAGTCCAAGCGAGGCGATGAAGATAGCTATTATAAGGACAATGATGTTTGTACCTCGGAAAGAGACACCTTCGCGGATTACATTCTCAGCCTCCTCCTGAGGTAACAAATCGGCAGACAGGTCAAAATAGCCGGCAAGGCTATTTTTCCATTCTTTGAAATCGGGCTTATTCATGATATCATAGTTTTAAAGTTAGATCTACACATTACAGTAGACCGGCCATATATAATGGAAGATAAACGAATTTGTCCTTAATCTCCAGATCTTTAGAGTGGAGTATATATGATTGTCCAAGATAATTATGGAATTTCTTATTGTATTTATCAAGAGAAGTGAGAGTGTAGCGGGACGAAGATTTCACCTCAATGGGACAGATATTGTGACGGCTTGTCACTTTCTCCTTGCGTATCAGGAAATCGATCTCCATGCGGTGGGATGCGTCTTCTCTGGAGGAACATGTATAATAAAAGAGAGGATGTCCGGAAGTACGAAGCATCTGAGCTACCAGATTTTCTATCAGCATGCCTTTATTGAATTCAAGTTTTCCTCGCAGTATCTTCTCATAGATACCGTCCTGCTCCAATTCTCCAGCACTGAATGCCATGGACACCAGTAGCCCTGTATCTGCCATATACATTTTCACCTTTGACTCGTCCTTGTTCAAAGCCAAACCCACAGATGGCTCTGTAGTATTATAGCAGAAATTGACAACGCGGCTTTCATCCAACCAAAACATGGGTTCTGAGAAGTCCTTCATCTTTGACCCAGTTCGTATTTTGGATGGCCGGAGTCTTTTTTCATGTTGCAGGAGCATTCCCGGAATGCTGTCGAAGAGGAGGGTAACCTTCGGAGCTGATCTGCCGGCATATTTACTTATATCGTTTCTATAAAGAGAAAGAATACTACGCTTAATTGCATCTACCTCCCTCATGTCCTTATGCTCTACAAAACTTAGTACCGCCTGAGGCATCCCACCTACCAATATGTATGTTCTCAACGACTCCATCATCTGCCGATGGAGCGACTGCCCAAGCGGAGACAATGATGCATACTGAGCCTTAACAAATTCAAAAAGCATCTCCTGCCCGTTGGCCCACATGAATTCCTCAAGATCCATGGGATACATATTGATTCTGATCTCTTCACTCGGAATGACTATATCTTTGACATTATGGTTTATACTCACAAGAGAGCCTGTCTCTATATAATCATACCGACCGTCTTCGACAAGATATTTTATAGCTGCTCGTGCTTTGGGATACATCTGGACTTCATCAAATATGATCAGTGATTCTCTTTTATGCAGGCGTATACCTGTATATAGGCTGAGACGCATGAAGAAGGTATCAAGATCGGTCAGATAAAGTTCGAAAAGTTCTTTTATTTCATTCCTGACATTATTGAAATCTATAAGAATATATGTCTTATACTCGTTTCGCCCAAACTCCTCGACTATCCAGCTCTTGCCTATACGTCTCGCTCCATCTACAAGCAATGCCGTCCTTCCGTTCCATTGCTCTTTCCACTGCAATATCTTATTGTAAATCTTTCTCTTCATATCTAATCACCACCTTTTCAAGCATTCGTAAGATAGCCTAACACCACCTTTTCAAGCGATAACAGCTATACTATACACCACCTTTTCAAGCACAAAAATAGCAAATTTCTCTCATTCCTCCAAATTTGGATGGAAGATTTACAGGTAAAATTCTTCTTAACGATGGTCAAAGTTATAATGACTAAACCCGGAGACACAGGTATGAGGAATAGTTGTCAAGTAATACTTAACAACTGAATCTCGTTCTAATTCATTATCTTTAAATATATTATTGATATGAAGACTAATATTGGGCTTAGAAAGGTTTGTCTCAGGATAATCCTAATGATTGACACCGCATCATTACAGC
>JAIDUH010000207.1:0-1428 GCA_029060285.1 Muribaculaceae bacterium
AGATCTACACCCGGCTCTTCGGCGGCAGCGTCAGACGTGTATACGCGACAGCCCCAATGAAAGGCTATGGGATAGTAACCCGTGCTTGCACGGGCAAAATGCTATCGCCCTCACCCAGAAAAGATCCTACCCAATGAAAGGCTATGGGATAGTAACCCGTGCTTGCACGGGCAAAAGCTCGAGAAAATTTATTGAGAGACTCAGAGATATTATCGTATTCTTCCCAAAGCTAAGTCCTCAGCAAGTCCATTTAGGAAGAGGAAAGTCCTGCGGCATTCCGGCAGCTCTGTTATCGGAGCAATTATAAGAAGACTCCCAGACTCACATTGATGGAAATCATGGGCTGCTGGTTTATATCTTTCTCCGAAAGCCTTGTTGCTTATCAAAATGATCTTTCCATTGGCTGCTTCTGCCTTTTCTCTGATTTCCTTTTCTTTCTGAGCGATAAAAGGAGAAATCAGGACTCCACCATTCGATGCCAGATGCAACCAATTTTTAATAAGACTATCTTCCTTGCGAGTCCCGGCATCAGCCCTATGGCAAACTACCGCATCCCTGAAAGGATTACCAAGGAGCTGGAGATTGCCATAAGCTGCCCAATGTATGTCCTTATAGTAAAATACATTATTGATGCGTCGAAAATAATCAGGATAAAATTTACGTACCAAGAGTCGGTATGGATTATGATAAATATATTTTATGACTGTATCCAAGGATTGATCAAGTCTGAGGATTCGATCATAAAAATCTTTCTCGAAAAGGGATTCATATGAAAGCCCATAAAGGCGAGTATTCTGTAAAGCCTTGATTTTTATTTTGCTTATATAGATACCCAGTGGTCTCTCAAGATATTCTAAGGCTCGGATGAGGATATGGACATGGTCGGGCATGATTGCATATCGATATACTTTCAATTTTGGATTTTCCTTTTCAATAGCGACGATACTCTGCTGAATAGCTTTTCCAATTGGTGGATGATAAACATACCAAGATTCAGGACAGCCGGTGATAACGGAGAAATCGGGCAGATTGGGGAGCTTTTTCAAAGTTATGTGATAGGTGCAGGGGCGACGATAGTCGTGTTTTGGATGTCGTGGCATTTCTATTGGGATTTAATGTGTACAAAGTTAGCATAAAGATGATTTATATGCAAATTTGGTGGGATATTTTTCCCGTTTTTCCCCGATCTCTACCGTGCAAGCCCGGAATACTATCCCATAACCTTTCATTTAAGGGTGTGATTTCATTAACAATACTCTCTAACCCTTTACCAATACCAACTTTTCCCGGACCCATCTTTTCCAGAGCCATCTTTTCAGTGTCAGGCTATGAGATAGTAATCCGTGCTTGCACGGCCAATAGCAGCTATCTTCCCAGCCTCCATCCGAATCCCGGTTTGTCCCCCGCCGAAACCGCTCGCGGTTTCCC
>JAIDUH010000207.1:1528-10528 GCA_029060285.1 Muribaculaceae bacterium
CTTCCCAGCCTCCATCCGAATCCCGGTTTGTCCCCCGCCGAAACCGCTCGCGGTTTCCCATCCATCCCCTACATGCACAATGGAAAGTAACAAAATGCTGCTAACAATCACTGATCTTTAAGATTATCCGGAGCAGCCATGAATTTTAATATAGAATAAAAGAAAGCGCCTTACATATTGGGCGCTTTCTTTTATATATTGATTTGTCGATTTAATTAGTCTTCATCGATTACTAACTTAATTGGGCAGGCGTCACGGTAATTATTTGCCGTATAGGGGTTGAAGTCGAAATTAAAGTAGTTCATATCCCAGCCTAAACAAGGCTGACCTGTGGTAGTATTTGTCGCATCTACATATTGATCTATCCAATAAATATTTCCTGAATTAGTCATTGTATTGTATGGAATAGGTCGGTATAGATTATTTGCAGATCGTGTTATTGTCAAGAGATAATTGACATCACCATATCTCAACTCACCTGCATTGGCTCCTGTTATGATAAAGTTATTACGTCTACCTGTACCAAATCTACCCATAGGGAACAAAATCTGGTTACCGGTTTTTTTATCATATGCTACCACTGCTCGCATACCGTTCTTACTTTCAAATAGTCCTTGATTAAATGGGTCAATCAATCCATAGGCTTCAATTGCATTAAGTTTAGGCGATGTAGCGGAACTTCCGTAGAATACTCCAAATCCGAATTCCGAATTGTCAGTTAATGCCTGGAATTCGGCATATGTAGGCACTCTATATCTCAAAGGATTTCCGTTATCATCAGTAGAATAATTGCCATTATCATCTAATGCGTAGAATGTACCAAGATTATTCGTTGTTTCTCGGTCATCTCGAAATCCTATGTTGACCCAGTCTAATCTTCTCCATTGATCAACCCAATTTTGACTTGTCGTTTCTACTTTTTCTCCTACAACAAAAGGTATGGTCCCCGGAGGCGCAAAGGGACCTAAATTATCCTGCTGGTTATTCCATACAAATATACCCTGATTTTGCCGTCCACGTCGGAACATTGATCCTAACATAAGCGGATTTTTTGTCAAGACCACATCGAATGTTTCGTTTACGCCTGCGGTGCCTCCTGTTCTTGTAGCTTGGTAAAGAGAGAACGAGCTCCATAACTTTCCATCTGAATTGTCATCTTTTGTCCCTCCCATCCTCAGAGGTGAGTTGTAGCCTTTACGTACAAGAATCTTATGCATACACTGATTGCCATGATATAGCACCTTTATCACCGCACAATGTGATTCATTTTCTTCAACCGTGCCATTGAAAGTGATTGCAAAATTTATTGTTGAACCTGTGTTGCCGTGTATTGTATCATTTCTCATGAAACCATTAGTCTCTCCGTTCGGACGAATTGAGAATGTGTTAGCAAGATTTCCTTCGACAATCGTCTGTTGATCTATGAATGCAGTCCATTCCCCTTGAGATATAAAAGGTTGGAAATTCGACTCAGCATTGGAGTTTTCCGGTTCAAGAAGCGTGACATTAAATGTTTCGTTACGGTCATGCGCTCGCCATACACCTTTCGGATTAGTGATACGTTTTACTTGATACACCTCAACTTCTTTTACGATTCGCTGCGTTTCATCTCCGACTTTAAAGGAGCCTATGATTTGCACAGTAGCCTTTCTTTCAAAGGCTTCATAAGGATTATTTCCGGAAAAACCGGATCCTTCTATGAGTGTCTTCGTTCTTGTCCAAAGGGGAAGCATTAGAATTCGTTGCTTTTCCAATGCAACTCCATTATCATTAAAAATCTCATTGACTGTGTATCCATCGTCTTCAGAGTATTTCTTACCATCCTTTGTGTCTCCCCATGAATAGTCATGATGTCCTATTTTGAAGTCATCATTGCCTTGGACACCGCTAAATCTTCTCTCTCCTTCAAGATTATTCTTCCAATAATTAATCAGACTTGTATTAGAACCAGCACTAAAACCGGTTTTAATTGTCGTTACGTCTCTACTGGGCAAGTGAAGCGCCAAAAATCCAAATTGTGGCCTTTGTTGTCCCGGAGTTAAAGTATCTGGATATTGAGTTCCTGACCGCGCAGGATTTCGATATTCGTTATTACTGAAAGCAGTCTGATTCCATTGGAATTGATAAGTAGAGGGGGAAGTTGGCACAACTCCTCTGGGAACTTTATAAGATTTCCCACCCAAAGTGATAGTCTGATTTGAGATCGAATCCGGATCATACGGAGCCCAGTTATTTTCAGTTATGAGTACTGTCAGGTATTCTATATCACCGACTATCTTGATAGGCAGTTCACTCTTCTGCTGATAAAGATATGACACGCGGAATACAGAAGGCACCTCGATATCGGGAGTAGTGATCACATAGTCGATGTGCCAATCAGGGTCGTTGGCCCAACCGTTAAAGCCAAGAGTCAGCTTGTAGTGATAGTTTCGTTGAGCGTCATAATCAAACGAAGTGTCCTTACCCAGCATGAAGCGGTATTTGATGGTTCCTTCACCCGGATTTGCAGGATTTGAGGAGATATAGTAGGCCTCAACTTCGACATAAGTTCCCAAAGGTACACGGTCTTTGAAGTCCTTGTCATTTTCAGGATCATGTATAGTGGTGCCTATCTTATCATCTCCGTCTCTTTGTGGTTGCTTATTATACCTGTCATTTTTTTTATCATTTTCAACTTTGAAATCGGGCTGCTTTTCGAGCCAGACATTCTGATTATTCTCATAGAAGAATAGCGATGGGGCATTGACTGCGTGTGCATTAGCCGGCACAGAAGATCTGATACTGTTATCCAGTCTTAAGCCGTCAGTCTTGCCATCTCCAGTACTTTCTCCAGTTGTAATTACTCCTTTTGAATCATATTCAAGTCTGGAATTCTCAACAGCAGGTGCAGGATTTTTATAGTCTGGATCACTGTATGAGCTCAAATGGTTCCATAGTATATCATCTGCCGTTTCCCCTTCAGTAAGAGCCGGTGTGTTTTCAGCCCCGAGCAGACATGTTTTAGGTATGTCTCTGACTGTGACATTCCTTATATATATAGTTACTCCCTGATTTAGTCCTGATGGATCAAAAGCTACAGTCACTTTTGAGGCAGCTCTCTTAAGCCAGGCATGAATCTTGGAATCGGATTCCTTGTTGGTGAAAGTCAGAGGTCTTTCGGGATCAAAACCTTTTGAATCCATGTTGTTCGCGGAGGTAAAATAACCGAACATCTGGTTATTGTTTTCTATATTTTTAGTATCCCAGATAAGTTTGATATTCTGCAATCCCTCCACTGTCTCTATCTCAGACTCATATGCCGAAAGATCTCCCATATTGGCGACTGCATAGATATAATATCGTCCATAGGGTAGGCCGGAAAGTCCGAATGTAGCTTGAGCTGATGAAGTTTCATCTGTATGCGCACCTTCTTCGTCAGGAAAGTCTTTACTTTGATCTACTTGATAAGCATCTTTTTCATTGTATTTCTTTACAACATAATTCGACAGCTCGCTCTCTGAATATTTCTTTACAAGATTTTTGTTTATATCATAGACTAAGACACAGAGAGATTCGATATTCTGGATTGCATTTCCAACTGTACGTGTTGCTCCGAGATTGCTTGCCGCAGTCGGTGTGAAAGTCACAGTAGCTGAAAGCGTCCCGTCCCCTTCCGGTATGGGATCGTTTCTATAGGGGAAATCATCCGCACACGACACTGCAAGCACAGCGCATATAAGTGTGAGGATATTCAATGTTTTAAAAAAATTCAGTTTCATAAGGAAATTATATTTTTATCTCCGATTGAATTTACTCTTTTACGATTACTTGGCAACGAGCAACTAATCCTGACTGAGTATAAGCCGTCACATATGTCGTGTCTGCTTTTTGAGGAATTATCCTTACGGGTACCGGCTCCAGTTTATCCTGAACCATTTGAAGATACGGAAGCTCAATAGATCCGGAGGGTTTCACATATGTTTGGTCAGATTCATCTGTCACTTCATTACCTAAAAGAACAACTGATGGGTCTGATGACACCCAATACAAGTTTTGAATTGTATTGCCCTCAGTCGATGTAAACGTTGGATAGAGAAGTCCATCGTCACCATTTAAAACAAGATCCATCGTAGGAGCAACTGTCAGCCTGTCCGTCTCTGGGGCTGAGAATCCGAATTCCGGATTCAGCCATACTCCTGTATATGGGTAGACAGTAGCTACTGCGCTAAGCTCTCCATCTTTTAAGTTCATCTTGACATCTACTATTGTATTGCGTGGTATGAAGTAAGGTAGATTTCCAAGAGTCTGAGCTTCAAAGTGATTAGTCACAGGCTGAGTCATGGGTTTTCCGTCTTCTCCCAATACCGGTTTCCCATCTTTATCAACAACTTCTTCTGTAAAAGGATATTCTACATCTATACCCACTCTGAAATCCGGCTTACCCTCTTTAAATACATTCGTTTGGGTCTCACAAAAGTAAAGCAGTGGCAAATAAGTATCCTGATATTCAGGATTTTCAGAAGCGCTATTGAATCCAAAATTCCCAGGTTTAAAGATATATGGACACTTATTTTTACCTTGGTATCCTGGTGTTTCAAACTTTGTTATTTGCCTCTTGCTGTTGATGTCCCCTTCTTCTTTTCGCGGGGTGTATTCACCGTTAAGGAACAAATATTCCTCTTGCATCAAACCATCGAAAGTAATTTCTGTGACTTTAAATGGAGTAGTTCCCGGAGCAGCAGTAATTGAGAACTGAAACTTGACGAGATTCCTGGTAATGAATAGATCTTCAACTTGTTCTTTGTTATTGAGGCCGGTTTTGAGATTTTCAGTAACTTCTATGTCAAAAAATTCCGTCATGGGAATATACTTTTTGCGTTGACCTTCATTATTAATGTAAGGTACTGCAATGTCAGGTTTGGAGCCGTTAGAGCCATTAGGCCATTCATTATATATGATCAAGGAAGCTGCCGTTTGTGGAGAGAAAGGGTCTCCTTTGACATATACTAAACTATCGGGCTTGTCAGTCACAATATCATCATTGGTCTTCCCGACTTCAGAAGTTGTATTTTCAACTTTTTCGTAGTGCCCCGCTTTTAGTCCGGACAAGTACCTGACAACGTCCATTCCATTATTCGGATTAGGTTGAATTGAGGCTTCGTTAGCAATTAGATAGATGCGTTTTTTCTCAGTTCTAAGCAGCCCATCGATTTTACCCTCCGTTGTGGATACTTGAAATTTCAGATCACCAAAAGTCTTGACCGCAACATCAGGAGAGAGGGTTATTTCCCGGTTACATTCCACCGTATTGTCTTCTCTGACTATGATCACACGCAAAGTGTTGATAAGCTCATAATTATTTTTAGCTGGGACAGTATCAAATTTTTCTGCTCGTGTCCCATTGTCATCTCTGCTGTCAGAAATGCTTACATTGAGAGTGAGTGTGACGTTAGCATCCGCATTATCTTCGTTTGGAAGATAATACGACATCCCTTCGTCAGTACATCCGGACAAAAGCACTACGCAAAGAATGATGAGCAATTTTATATATCGATACGATGTCATCATAGATCTGCATTATTTATTCTGACGTTCCAGTCTTGGATTGAAATCATTGTAGAGATCCAGTACTGTCCCTCTCCAAGGAAGAAGATCATGTTCCAACGGCTTTCACGGTCAAGGAATTCTTGATTTCCCATAGAAGCAAATGACTGACTCTTAAGAAGGAGAAGATAGTTGTTGAGCGGAATGTCTACCACTTTCTTTCCACTTTCTATATGAGTAATCTGTAGACGGGGGGATGAGGCAGTGATGAGGCGCGAGAAACTGATCTCAGCCCATGCCACGCTTGCGTCCGAGCCGTCTGGCAACTCTCCCGGACTTGCGTTTCCACGTGTCCATGGCAGATAGTTTACGGTCGGCACTGGAAGAATGTCGTTGTTCCATGCGAAAAGGGTATTGTTATCGATCACTCGGAAATCGTAATCAGCATTATCAACCGGTTCTCCATTCACTTGCTGAAGAAGCACGCGAAGATTGTTGGTGTCCTTCATCATCTCCACCGTCACTTCTTTATATTCGAGGGCATTCTCTTCTACAGAAGCGTCAAGTCTTCCGTAGAAAAGTGGGTGAAGCTCCGTGCTGATCTTATCAGGGTCAAGACTTACCTCGATGTCTCGAAGCGATGTCGTTTCCGGAGGAGTTACAAAGCTGAAAGAAGCCTCCGGACATTCCATGCCGCCATAAGCGAGAATTGTATACTGTCCGGGATCAAGGTCTACAGTCATGCGCCAGTTCTCATCCGAAAGGTCTGAGTGATTCGTATTGGTCTGAGTCGTGACATAATTGCCTGCTTCGTCATAGAAAAGCACCGTCAGGCAATCTACCTGGGAGTAGAACGCATTGGCGAATTCCATATTGTAGTCATATATGAAGCGGATGCGAAGTCCCTGAGGACATGGCTGCAGGTCTTCATGTATACGGTCACATGATGAGAACGACAATGTCGTTCCCACTATCACTGTAGCCGCTAATGCCTTTTTGATAGAATCTGAAAAAGATCTGATTTTCATGTCGTATTTGTTGTTTTTTTGGTGATCCGGGAGGGTATCACTCCTCCCGGACCTGTATTGAGGGTAGTTTAGAATTCTATGGTGTTTTCACGAACCACCCACGGAAGTGTGGTGCAGGTTACAGTTATGTATACATCTCCGGATTCATCCGGGGTATTGGGTGTCGGCACTTCTGGATCGTTCTTCGGATCCTGAGGATGACCGATACGTGAAAGCTTAGTGACGGCAAGTTTGTAAACGTTGTTGCGTACAACTGCGAACTCCATTGGACCCATAACTCCGTCCTTGCCGTTATTATTATGGCGGTTCCAATAGTAATAGTTACAATAGTAGCCCCATTTATCCATCTGCTCGTCGTAGGTCATTGTGTAGAGAGCGATTTTTTTAGCTACAGCGGCCCTACGGAATGCCGTAAATTGATCGTCATACACAGGCTCTGTCCTCCACTCGTTGTAAAGATAGTTGGGCGATGATGTATCCTGGGCTACCGGGTCGGTTATTGTCACGATGTCGTCACCCTCGGTTTCGGTGGTTAGGAAAGTGACCTTTCCGTCTGGAAGCTTTTTAAATGTAACTGTTCCGAAACCTCCATTTCCGAATACTTTATTATATAGTGTAGATGAGCTGCGGTTTACGCTAAATGTCCACGTTCCGTCTGTATGCTCAGTGAGATCATTGATTGCAAAGCCGATTGCAGCACGACGGATGTGATCCCAAGTTGCATATAGATGACCGCCAAAGAGGAATAGGATTGGTTCATTCATGCCGTTGTTTTCTACAGTGGCGCGTGGCTCAATGATTTGGAGAAGTTTCTTAGTGAAGTCATCGTCGTTTTCTTCATCTGCCTGGCGTGCAGGCTGCATAATTCCTTTGAACGCTATTCCATTAGAAACTCCGTTTTTCTGACTTAGACTGCCAGGAATTGTGCCCTCTGTAAGATATCGCCAAACGTGATAATTGTCGTTTTTCTCTTTATTATTTGAGAGTACTTCAGAGATGAGACTGGTATACCAGTTGCCTGTGATCTGATCAAGCTGTATGCCTCCTTCGTTGTTGTTGTCGAAACCGCCTTCGTCATTGAAGAACGGGAAGTTGAAATATGTTGAGTATGCACCCTTATTAAATACGGCTGTGCCTGAATACTTCCACTGAGAGTCTGCGTCCACCACGTAGTTTCCGCTTTTGTCGGCGTCTGTACCCTTATCATCCGTATACCAGGGGAGTTCAGGTCCAAGGAGTCTATAATTGTTAGGCTGACCATCTGTCATGGTTGCCCCTTCGCGTCCATTGTTTGATACTCGTCTCAGAAAGTAGAAGTTTTTGTTCATATTTACCATTGACATTTTGCCAAGGAATACATCTACCAGAGGGTTCTCGTCAGAATCAAGAAGCACATGGTATGTCTGTGGTTCTGCATCTTCAGTGTCGAGAGCTCCATCACGGAAGTCGTAACGCGCGGCTGCACGCTCAACTTTGATTACGCCCTCGCCATCAAGGAAATTATCAATCTCGCTGGGGCGTCCGTAATTATTCATTCCTGATAGGTTGAACGCACTTGATTCATCGATAAAGTCATTCCAAGCATCAAGGTTGGAGGGAAAGAGACGGGTGCAGATTGAGCTGTTGCCCATCAAGAACTTATTGTCCTCCCAGATAGCAGCAGCTGCTACTGTGTTAGGTTCTTCCCAAACCCCTTTTTTATTCACCCAGTCGCTGTCACCGATTTCTATATTTTCAAATACATCTTTGAGTCCATCGGTAGGATTGCAGAATACAAACACATTTACCTTGTGGTTGCCCTTTACCGGATCAATCTCAATATTAAGCTCGTCAACTTTCTGATAATAATCATTAAGTGATGTCTTGGTGAATTTGTTTGTACTTTTGTAACTGGTACCTGTGGTTCCCATAGCAACAATGCTTTCACCTTCGGCAATTGCAGATCCAATGTATTCATTGCTTGTGGTGGCAAGCACAAGTAGTGTGGATGTTACTTTATTTTCTTCATCAGTTCCTACTTCTGTGCCGGAGTTGCTGGAATTGTCTCCATCAGTGTAGCTCCTGGTTCCCTTTGCTGTCGGTAGATCGAAAGTCACGGCGAGATAAACCCCATCTTCTGGATTGATGGCATTTGCTCCGTTTTCGGACTCAGGAGCAAGCACGTCGTTGGAGCATGCGCCGGCCACCAGAAGAGCTGCAGCCGAAAGCGCGCCAAAAATACGATTTTTTTTCATAAAGTTAAAATATAATTTGATGTTTGAATTGAATTGTATTCGTCAGTAGATCACGATGTTCTGCTTCGGCTCGAGGGCGGCCTCGACGGCCGGTATCATATCGGCGGCGTCCTGGGAGCCGGCGGCGGCCGCCTTGCGCAGGTACTCGAGCGACTTCTGATATTCCTCCGACAGGGCGTAGTACATGCCCCATGCGTAGTCGGACTCGGGTCCCG
>JAIDUH010000208.1 GCA_029060285.1 Muribaculaceae bacterium
TCCGACATTGTGATGTATTTTATCTTAGGGGAGGCAGATAATGCCATGAAGTGCATACAGGCTTATTTCGCAGGAGTACACTTCAAGATGAAGATGGACAATGAGAACAATTTCCATAATGCCTTTTATCTGTTGATGGACTTGATCGGATTGGAGACAGAGACAGAGTCAGCCACTTCTGATGGAAGTATCGACATTACGGTCAAGACAGAAGACTATATATACGTAATAGAGCTAAAATACGACGGATCTGCCGAAGAAGCCCTTCAGCAGATCGAAGACAAGAAATACGACCGTAAATATCAGATGGATGGCCGCCTGATAATCAGAATTGGAGCAAACTTCTCGTCGAAGACACGATGCATCGAAGACTGGAAGATCGAGACAAAATGTTGAATAGCTGAAATCTGATGACTATTTGGCGCCTACCCTCATCATTAGCTCAGTGAGGTAGGCTTTATAGTCTGTCCAGGGGACAATCAAAGCGCCGGACATCGGAGCTACAAAGCGTCCGTTGTGGCGAAGGGCGACAGAGGTGCGCTGAGAGGGGGATTGAAGAAAAATGATGTCAAGGTTGGCACCTAATGGCACTATTTCATAGTCTTTCCATCGGGATGACAATGTCGGGAAGTCGCCGGAATCGCCATAGCAACCCGGCACACGCATCAGCGACAGAAGCGGCATAAGAGTCTCGGCATGCCCGAAATAAAAGTTGGCATCGTAGCGGCCAGGGGCTTCTGCCTGATTCATATCAGCTCCCTTTATCGTCATATCGACAAGCCGGGCATTGAGCGACGCATCGGCATCTGCAATTATGCGGGCGAGCAATGGAGAACTGGCCTTTCCGGCCAATGAGGAGAGTGGAGTGTCGGTGTTCCGGAGATAATGCTCAAGATTATCCACTTCCCAACATGCCTTGTAATCAGCGGCTGACATAAATTCATCGGTAGGCGCAGGCATACCGAATGCTGTGAGCGACTGAAGGACATCATACATTTCAAGGGTCAGTTTCCTGAATTTATGATTGTCGAAACCGGAGAGAGCTCCAAGAATTTTCCTCGCAGGTTCGGGAGACACTATAGAGTCCATCAACTTTTCAGACACCTTTTTCCAGTCGCCGTTGTCGCGATATGATGAGTAAAGCGAATCGGCAGTAAAACAACGTAGAAGATAGCTGTATTGCCTGCCTTCAGATGCTGTAATATTGATGTCGCTTGATAATGCAGTCAGTTCGTGATTGAACTGACACATGGTCATCACCACTCGCGGTACGTATGTGGAGATAGCGTTAACACGCGCTTTTTTCATAAGTCCCGGCAAAAGGGTATACAAGTCTTTTGCAAGCCCGACCTCTTCCTTACATCCCACTTCTGAAAGGCGTCCCCATTGACTGCCCGTAGCATCTTCAACACTCTCGAGCAATGCACTGAATCGCCGGCCTTCTTTCGTCAGGGTTCCTGCTGCAGTAGCCTTTGAGATAGCTTCCTGCAATTTCTCAAGTTTCTTTGGAGAAGATATATATCTTGCACCGTGCCGGGCCACACGAGCCACATAGACAGGAGTCAATGAATCGGGCCATATCGGCTTTGAATCAGTATAACTGAAATCATACGGCATCATTGATCCTGCAAGATTGGCAGGAAGGGTTGTTGGTTTCCCCACGGCCAAGATCGGTAGGGAAACCAACAATGATATGAAGTTCAAAAAGAAACGTGTCATACATACCTACAGGTTAAAAATCTATATATTACCATCTTATGAAAGTTATCAACATCTAAGAAAACTAATATTATTTCGGATTCTAAGATATCATATATTCAGCATCCGCTACAATTGATTCATTCGTAAAGATAGAACATGCGTTCCATCAGTTGCCATTTCTGATCGGAAGTGGCATTTGCGTCGCACCCTTGAAATTGAGATACGAATGCTTCCCATTCCGCCTGACGCGGAAGAGTAGCAAGTTTTGCCATGGCTGATTTCCAGTCAAAATCAAGAGGAGTCTCCACAATCATCACTACCTTATTGCCAAATATGTAGAGTTCCATCTCCAAAATACCCACAGAACGTATCCCTTCACGAATTTCTTTCCAAGATTTTTCTTGGGTATGGCACTCGCGATAAAGACGGATGAGCTCAGGATTGTCGGAGATTTCCAATATCTGGCAGTAGCGCTTTACCGGCTCACTATAGCTTTTGACAGGATATCCATCTTCTGCAAATCTTTCTTCCTTCATGGTATTTACAATATTGTTAATTTCCTTTATTAGTCATTTGTCACAAAATTACTGTTTTTTTTGCTTCAATCCAAATATGAATTCATAATTTATTTTTATATGTGATATATTTTGATTAATTTTGTATAGAATCACAACCTAATAGCTATATGAACGTGCTTAAATATATCGCCGCAATCTTTGCATCACTCTCTGTTTTCCCTTTATTTAGCGTGGAAAAGACACTTGAAGAAATCTTCCAATCTCCAGAGGATCAACATAAGCCACTTATAATCTGGCAGTGGATGGATGGACTGGTCACTAAAGATGGAATCACACGAGACCTTGAGGCCTTCAAGGAAGCCGGACTTGCGGGAGTCCATAATTTCCAGATTGGGGGTCCTCAGCAAATGCGAATCGGTAATCCCGACAACGCTATCGGTAATGAAAACTGGAAAGACTTACTCAGATGGACCCTTGACGAATGCGAGAGACTTGGGTTGACTTTCGGCACCCACAACTGTCCCGGTTGGTCGTCAAGCGCATACCCTACCGTCAAGCCGGAGCTTTCAATGCAAAAATTAGTTTTCACAGAAACTCCATATGTCAAAGGGCAAAGAAAGATGACTCTTCCGAAGCCCGAAGTAGATTCCCAATGGAACTATTATGAAGATGTAGCGGTGCTGGCAATACCATCGGATTCAGCGGCTCCCCTAAATCAAGTGATTGATCTATCTGAGTTTTTCGACTCTACCAAAGGGGAGCTTAATCTAAAAAAGATAAAAATACCCGAAGATTATGCTATCTTGCGAATAGGACAGACTACCAATGGAAAGACAAACGAAGCACAGTCGCCCGAAACCGGACGAGGACTGGAATGCGACAAGCTGAGCCGGGAAGCGGTCAAGGCCTACTGGGATGGGTATCCCTCCATGGTGATCGAAACGGCAGGACGCCACGTTGGAAAAGCTTTCACACATCTTGAAATTGACAGTTATGAAGCCGGAGGTCAGACCTGGAGTCCGGCTCTTCCGGATGAATTCAAGAAGCGTAAAGGCTACGACATAATTCCTTATCTCCCCTACATGATCGGACGGATCAAAGAGATTGATGGCAAGGATAACACTGCACGGTTTCTAAAAGACTGGGAAAATGTAGTGACTGACTGTGTGGCTGAGAACTATTACGGCTATATGACAAGACTCGCAAATGATGCGGGCTTGAAAATGATGATTGAGCCATACGGCACAGGAGGACAAAAACCATTCCGTATCATTGACTTTGAGAAAATAGTCCTTGCAAGCGATGGGGCTGATATCGCCACTGAATTCTGGCAGGATCCTCCACGCTGGGGTTGGAAAGACATAGTAGGACACGAAAGGTCAATGCGAAAGTTAGGCAAACCCCTTCTCATAGCAGAAGCTTTCACTTGCTGGCCTCTCAGAGCTTGGAGTGACGGACCGGCTGACATAAAAAGAGTATGCGACAAGGCATTTTGCTCCGGAGTAAACCGCATGATGCTCCATGCCGGGGCTGCAAATCCATGGCCGGAAGTAGAGCCCGGAATGTCGTTTGGAATATGGGGCACTCAATTCGTGCCCGGACAGACTTGGTGGAAGGCAGGGGGAGCGAAAGAACTTTATGGGTATATGGCTCGTTGCCAATCACTCCTCCAACAAGGCATTCCGGCTAAAGAACAGCTTCCAAAGCTGGAGACTCTTCTCTCCTACCGGCGCACGGATGGAGATACCGACATAATCTTCCTTAGCAATCAGTCTGACTCAATCGTCTCTGAAAATATCCCATTTGATCCACAAGGACGCAATGTAGAGGTATGGGATCCTTATTCCCTGAAATCGTATTCTATTGAAACGGGGACTCCAATCGCTATCGAGATTGAACCGCTTGGGTCAAGATTCTTGATTGTTCGTCGCGAAAAATCGGCTCTTGGAGCAAAAGAGAATTGGACCTGCAGCTCTACTATTCCAGTCAAGGGCAGTTGGACAATAAATTTCCCTGAAGCCGGAACAATCACCACTGACTCTCTCTTTTCATGGCCGGAGTCAGACAACCATGACATAAAATATTATTCGGGGACAGCAACATATACCATCTCATGCAATATTCCCAAGAAAGCATTTAGGGAGAATGTTGACAGGATTATGCTTTCGCTTGGAGATGTGAAGGATATGGCGTCTGTGAAAGTCAATGACGTGCAGATGCCCCTCACTTGGAAGAAGCCATTCGAGTGTGATATTACAGACGCAGTGACTGCCGGCGAAAACAAGATTGAAATTGATGTCACCAATCTATGGCCAAACAGGATGATCGGGGACGAATTCGAACCTGACGACCTTGAATGGAGCGAACCGCTCGTTTATGATTATGCCCCGGGCAAACCACGAGCCGGTTGCTACCTCACGTCTAACCCTGAATGGCTCCGGAATGGCACAGAACGTCCGTCAAAAGGAAGAAAAACCGTAGGATGCTTCAAATTCTTCACAAAAGATTCGCCACTACTACCGTCAGGTCTGGTCGGCCCTGTTGAGGTCCAGGTGATGACTCCGACAATGCAATAGATTCATAATCAAAGTGTCTTTGGTTCAAGCTCAAGTGGGATCATTATCGCGCCGGCTAAAGCTATGCATCAGACGTGACGATTAGCCATTTAGTGGAACGAACTCTGAAATGCAATATGTTTCACATTATGTTTCACAACATAATCTTTTGTCAATTCAAGATTTATTTGTAACTTCGCAAACAGTCTCAAGAAATTATCCCATGTCAACAGAAACAATTTATATAAATTTTGAGCGGATTAATCGCCTAAAAGTAGTTTTAGCAGAGAAGAATAGAAAAGGTAAATGGCTTGCTGAGCAATTAGGTAAAAATGAAGCCACCGTCTCAAGATGGTGTTCAAACACTGCGCAGCTTTCTCCTGAAATGCTCGTCAAAATTGCAGAAATATTAGATATTGAAACAAGAGATCTTATTAATTTTCGAAAATAGTATAATAACTTTAATGAATAAGGAAGATTAACTGACAAATATCTTTCGGAACATGACTGAATCAGATTTACTCAAACATAATTACCATAACGGAGGTAATAACTATATCTTATTAGGCAACACTAAATGGATTGCGTTTACGAAAAACGTTATCTATAATAAGCTTATGCCCAAATATGGCAATAATTTCAATCTTATTGTATATTGGCATAATGCTTCCAAAGCCAAGGATGTAGATTACATATGTGTTCCATATTCTGCAGTTTCTCATCTTCTTATTAACGAGCATCTTACAGGCAGAAATACATCCAGAGAGCACTGGACTTTTGTTATTAAAGACAACTTATTCTGTGTACATGCCAACACAAATTTCTCAGTTGATATTACCCCATATCTCAATTGTTTTAGTGAGTATAATAAATCTTTGCTTATAGAAAATACAGGAGCCGAAGAAGGGAATAAGAAATACGTTCTTCATAAATCTATTGAAAGAAATGCCACTTTAGTGAATAACTTAAAGCGTCGCAGGAAACAAGCGGACCCTATGTTACGATGTGAAATATGTGGGTTTTCTTTTATTGAAAAATATGGCGATCTAGGAGATGGCTTCATCGAGGCTCATCATAAGATTCCATTGTCTTCTCTTGAAGAATCTACAATAACTCGCGAATGCGATTTAATATTAGTCTGCTCAAATTGTCACCAGATGTTGCACAGAGCAAAATCATCTATAACGATCCAAGAATTGATTTCCAGAATTGCGAAATAAATCTTAATATTTAGAATAAATAATATTACAGCAGAAAGAATATGGATATTACAATACAACTAAAAAATTTACTTAATCTATGCTATCAAGTAAAGGTTGCTATTAATCAGAAAAACGCAGGCTTTCCTAATTGTAGGTCGTATTGTCCAGGAGAAGAAAGACTAATATCCTCTCTAAAAGAATTTCAGACTATCCTTAGAAAAATCGAACCAGAGTTTGCAAGTAGTATTGAGGATAATCTTATAAGGCTTAGAGGCAACCCTTGCTTAAATCCATACGCATTTGGTGGAATATTAAGTGTTTTAAATATACTTAAATTAAAATATCTTTCGACCAAAGAGAATCACACGCGTATCTTTATAAGCCATTCTTCTAAAGACAAGGATTTATTGACTGAATTCTTGGACGAAATATTGATAGACGGCATCGGCTTGAAGAGTTCAGAGATCTATTGTACGTCAATTGAGGGGCTTGGTATTCGTAATGGTGAGGATATGAGAAAGCACATTCAAGACAATATTTCTCAATGTGACTATGCTTTCATTATTCTATCTGAAAATTACAAGAATAGTGAAATATGTCTCAATGAAATGGGTGCTGTGTGGGCTCTTAACAAAACCGTTAAATTATTCACCATTCCGCCTGTTTCTTATGATAGTCTCGGATGGCTAATGGAGGTTAAACAAGTTCATCGTCTAAATAATAATAGTGGACTAAACGAATTATATGATGAAATGACAGAGCGCTACAGTTTAAACAAAAACGCTACCCAATGGGACAGACATAAGAACAAGTTTATCAAATTTGTTGAGACCTATCTTCCTACTACTCACTCTAAAAGTGTTTAAATTATGACTATTGACGATATAAAGGCATTGATTGAGGCGGATGAGTCGAGGACTCTGGAGCTGAAGAAGAGTACCGGTGAGCTGAAGGATGGTATGCATGCGGCATGCGCGTTTCTGAATACGGATGGCGGTTGGTTGATTTTCGGCATAACGCCAAAGTCACTGAAGATTGTCGGTCAGCAAGTGACGGACGATACCAAGCGAGAGATTTCTCAGGCATTGGCAGGTATTGAACCGGCTTATGATATACAACCCATATATGTTGATGTTCCGGAACATCCCGGCAACAAAGTTATAGCTTTTCATTTCGACGGTTGGAAATGGGGAGATCGTCCATATACATATAGAGGGCGACCTTACTACAAACTTGAAAGTACAACTAAGATAATGCCTCGCGATATGTATGAGGATCGTCTCAGAGCATACGAGCCACAGTCTTACGCTTGGGAGACGTTCCCGGCTAAAGGTGTAAGCTTTTCTGATCTTAACCGCGACAGAATACTTGGTTGTATCCGTCTTGGAGTAGAGGGTGGACGAATTCCGGAGTCGGCTTTGTCTGCTCCGATTGAGGATACGTTGGCTAAGTGGAAACTTACCGTCAACGGCGTACCAACCAACGGGGCCGCCATGCTTTTCTCAAATAACATATACCCTTACGATAATTTCCAGTTAAGGTTGGCCCGTTTCCTTGGCACTAATAAGCTTGAGTTTATCGACAATCAACGTGTCGAAGGAAATTTCTTCGATCTTCTTGACGCAGGTATGGCTTTCTTCTTCAAGCATCTTAATCTCAGCGGCAAAATCACGGACAAAAGTCTTATGAGGGAAGAGCGGCTTGAAGTGCCAGTAAGGGCATTGAGAGAAGCACTGATCAATGCCTTGTGTCATCGCCAATGGGAGAAACAGAATCTTACAATCAGTATCGCCGTATATGACGACCGCGTAGAGATTGCCAATCCCGGTGTATTCCCACCACAGATTCCAATAGAGAACATAAAGGAGTCGCATGAGTCATACCCCTACAATCGCAATATGGCACAGGCTCTCTACCGCTCAACTTTCCTTGAAAGTTGGGGCAGCGGCATCCACCGCATCATCGAAGCCTGCCGCGAGCAAGGCGTCGAAGACCCGACATGGCGTTGGGACGGCGGCTTCGTCTACGTCACCTTTAAACGACCTCTTAAAACATCTGATTCCACAAAGGTTAACTTAGGGGACAATGTCGCTCTAAGTCCCGATAATGTCGCTCTAAATGTCGCCCCAAGCACCGACCAAGCACCGACCAAGCACCGACCAAGTACCGACCAAGTACCGACCAAGTACCGACCAAGTAGCGTTCAAGTTCAAGAACTCATTCTTTCGATGCATGAGGGATATATGACTATGAGTGAGTTAATGGAGTGTGTTGGATTAAAACACCGTCCAACATTTAGGAAGAATTATTTTATTCCTTCATTAGAAGTTGGCGCTATAGAATTATTGTATCCTGACCAGCCTAAAAATCCCAAGCAAAAATATCGTTTGACCGAGAGTGCAAAGGAGTGGAAATCTTATAATCAAAAACTATCATAAACAATTATACATGAAAGGAACCGCTATGCCATTACAAACCGTATGGGGTAATGGCCGTACACAACTTGTAATACCAGTGTACCAACGAAACTATGCATGGAAGATCGAGAACTGCAATCAACTATTCGACGATCTTCTGAAGCTCAAACAGAGTCAACGAAACGGACATTTCTTCGGTTCAATCGTTACCGCACCGGCTGGATCTGGACTTGACCGTCTCATTATAGATGGACAACAACGTCTAACCACGACATCATTGCTAATGCTTGCAGCCATTAAGGCTGTTAAAGATGGCAAAATCCAGTGTAATCAAGAAGGACTTTTGGAGGAAACTCACGACAATATGCTATGGGCAAAATATGGTTCTCACCCAACGTGCAAATTTAAGCTTTTGCCTATAGAGCAGGATCGCTTAGCATATGATCGACTGTTTACATATGATGATAATCAATTTATAACCGACTCAAAAGTAACGCAGAATTTCAATACTTTCTATAATAAGTTGACAGCTTCTCCTCAACCATTTACATTTGATGAATTATACGATGTAGTAGACCGATTGCAGGTAATCTGCATCGACCTTGACAATGATGATGACCCACAACTAATATTTGAAAGCCTTAACTCAACTGGACTTGCATTGGAGGAAGCTGACAAAATCCGCAATTATCTTTTAATGTCGCTTTCACCGACCCAACAAGAGGAATGTTTCAAAGAATATTGGCATAAGATTCAGACTGCGACTAACGACTCTCCCACCATGTTCCTTCGTGACTACATAACCATTTCTGATAACTTATTACGTCCTGTTAAACTTAATGGGCTTTATTTCCATTGGAAAAAATATATGTCTCAGGAAGGACGAGATAGAATATCTGAACTATCATCAATGCTAGATTATGTGCGGTATTATAAAATGATAAATACTGCGCAAGTATGTTTGTTGCAGAATGGTCAATGGGTAAAGAACGATCGTCTGAGCAAAAAAATGGCTCAGCTTCGCAATCTTGACACAGATGTCATAAACGTTTTCCTCATTTCATTTATAAAATACGCAACTGAAAACAACTTCACAGAAAATGAAATATGGAAAGTACTTGATCTAGTAGAGGGATACCTTGCACGTCGTATAATTTGTTCAATGTCATCCAACTCTCTAACACAGACTTTCTGTGCCCTGCATCGGGATGTGCTGCGTTCAATTTCTGAATATGACAAAGCTGGTCAACCATTGTCAATGCCATACCACGAAATATTGGCCTACCACATACTCCGACGTGAAGGTAACTTCCGAATTCCACGAGATGAAATGTTCTCGGAGGCAATACTATCGCGTAACGTCTATCAGATGCCTAAAGCCGCACAACATTTTCTTTTCGAAAGACTTGAAAACTTTAATCATACTGAATTCATCGATGTTAAGAAACAGATGATGAATGGTGAGGTCACAATTGAGCATATTATGCCACAGACATTAACTTCAACTTGGCGAAAAGAACTTGGAGATGAGGCAGAGGCAATACACTCTCAATTTCTCCATACCTTTGCCAATCTGACTTTAACAGGGGTAAATTCTGAATTGAGCAACCATTCTTTTGCTGATAAAAAGAATGGTAAGATGGTAAACGGGCAGTTCATCAATGGCTATCAAGGATCAATTTACCGTCTCACCCAGGAACTCGTTTCTTATGACGCATGGAACTTAAGCAGTTTACAACAACGATCAAACAAAATTAAGAATAAATTCCTGACACTATATCCCCTTCCTACTACCACATTCAAACCACTCCCTAAACCGCAAGAAGAAATCTCACTCGATCAAGAAGATTTCAATCCTACCAACCGTGGGCTAATTGGCTATCGGTTGTTTGGAGAAGAACACCAGCAAACTTATTGGGTTGATATGTTGATTGATGTTGTCAAGGAGTTGTATCTTAGATATCCAGATGCTCTTGAGGCTACTGCACAAAAAGATGTTTGGGTACATCATGTCATGCGAGATGATGAAAAGAAGTACCATAAAATTAGTGAGTCATGCTATCTTTGGAAAAATGCCAATAATCGCAATAAACTCGCTGGATTACGTTATTTATTCGATGAACTTGACATTGCATATGGAGACTTAGTTCTATATATTGAACCAAATATCTCAAACTCGTCTAATAGTGAACAAACAGACTAACTATTGATAGCCTTGTAATTCCCTATCACTCCAATCTCTATTCCTTCATACTAAAAAACAATATAAAACGTTATATTTGCAGATGACAAGTGAGAGAACTTGCGAGCAACGACAAGGCTGATTCCAGTGGCTTCGGCGGAGCATAGCGATGAAAAGCGATGCAATATGCCGTAGGAGCAAATGTTGGAGTTGAAAAAAGCCAGACTGATAAAGAATTGATTTTTAAGATATAATAAAAGTGGAGTTTCCCAAGTGGGATCACACAAAGCGAAAGAAAATCACAGAGAATCATTAAAATCAAGATGTAAATGCTGCAGGAGGTGTTGTAAATGATATTGATGATGGACTTAGACAGATACTTGGACAAAATGCTGCCCAAGTGCAAGAATATATTAATCAATCTATTATTACAGACAAAGTTCAACTTGGACAAGTACTTGAACAACTATTTGTCAAATTATGACGATTGACTATATAAAGACTTTGATTGCTTCGGATGAGTCGCGGACTATGGAGACAGAGACAACTAAAGAATGGAAGACTCAAAATTCAAATTCTCAATGATTAAAAGAAATGGCCCCAAAAATTATAAATGGTGTTGAGTTACTCTTGTCAAAACTTGACAAGAAGCAACTTGCAGATTTCATACGGAAAGAATGCTCAAGTAGCATACAGTTTCAAGACCGCTTCCTTTCACTCGGAGTAGGGACAATATTCAAGCCCAATCCGGATATCTATGCCTCGCGTGTTGAGGATTTGATCGATGAGTACGGGGGAAGACACGGATACATTGAATATAGTGACACGTTTGAATTCAATCGTGCTGTAAGCCGCATTCTTGATGAAGCGGATGAAGCAATGGAAAAAGGTCAATGGGAGGTTGCTGTGGCAGTACTCACAGGCATCGCTTCCGTTTCGGAAGAGATTCTCAATAGTGGAGACGACAGCGCCGGTGAGTTAGGAGCAATTGTCAGCGACTGCTTCGAGAAATGGCATGAATTATGTGCCAACGAGTCAGTACCCAAAGATATACAGGCTGAAATTTTTGAACTTGCGCTTTCCAGATTCAATGACCGAGATCTCAAAGGCTGGGATTGGTGGTGGGATTGGATGGATATGGCAATTGATCTTGCAGACACTTCTGAAAAACAGAGTAGAATAATCAAGTCTCTGGATGCAATAAAGCCAAATGGCGATGACTGGAGTTCAAGATATAATGTCAATACTGCACAAAAATACAAACTCAAGATGATGTCGCGTTGTGGCACCGAGGAAGAGCAAATCAAGTTTATGTATGACAATGTGGCAAACCCCGACTTCCGTAAAAGACTCCTTCAATTGTCATGGGATAAGGATGACTATGACGAGGTGCTAAGACTTGCCAAAGATGGAGTAAGCCAAGATACAGATTATGCAGGACTGGTCAGCGATTGGCACAAATGGGAATACAAGGTGTATCATGCAATTGGAGATAGAAACAATGAGCTACTATTAGCTCGGCATTTCTTTTTCAAAGGTGGCAGATGGGGAGAAAAGGAGTATTCAATGGAATCGATGTATTCCGTGCTTAAGTCTCTAATTCCTCAGAATGAGTGGTCAAAATACGTCAAAACATTGATAAGCGAGGCCAACGGCAAAAGAGAGATTGGGCATATATTATTCATATACACTCAAGAGAAGATGTGGCATGAATATATGGAATACCTACGGAAAAATCCATCAACATACAATATTGACGATTCTCCGAAAGAAGTAAAGAAGCTCTTCAAAAATGAAATAATAAAACTATATGCATCTGCTGTACGTAGTTTCTTTCAACGAGCTTCCGATCGCAAATCCTATCGCGATGGTGTAGATCTTCTTAGAAATCTCATCAAATATGGAGGCAAGGAAGAGGCGGATCAGATTGTGGCAGAACAGAAATCACGTACACCGCGAAGACCTGCATTGATTGACGAGTTGTCAAAACTTTAAGGATTTTACTAATCCATCTCATCATTTGACAAGTGAGAGGACTTTATAACCAAAATCCTGATTTTAAGTAGATAAAACTTAAAATCAGGAATTCTCTTCATATATTGATTCCGATTGTCTACGCCATATAATTCGTGGATCATGGACGAGAATACTCAGATGTTAGGGGATATCATCGATTGATATGTCATCGACGATGGTGTCGTTTGTCTTTTGGGCTTTGCGATATATGATTATAACAATAATTGCCCCAATGATGCCACCTATGCAACCACCCCACAAGCCGGCATAACTTATTGATCTGCTGTCACCATCATTGAACACCGCCATAGCAAAGAACAATAGCCATATCAATGCCAATGGCAAAGCTACGCAAAGATGCACAAAACGTTCTTTCTTTTGCTTTATCAATATCTTGCGTACTTCCATCATGCTGCATGTACTGAATATTTTTGGATTGATCCGGAACGTGCGCAAATCTACAATGGCATCTACCAATCCGAGTATCACAAAAGCGAAAGCGTACCACTGGGAAATTCCAAATATAGCACAGGCTACGGCAAAAATTAAGTAAAGGAGCGGAAGCATTATAAATTCGAAAAGCACAAAAGTATTCAACCACGATGCTCGTTGACGCATCACGGTGCGCATAAGTTTTTCATTTACAATTTGCTCTTTGTCAAGATTCCGCTTCAAAGCGGCCATTTCTTCTTTAAGTATATTTAGTTCGTCCATAGTGAAATCTATTACAATGATTTAAGTTTTTCTTTTATT